>QIMC01000470.1 GCA_003232185.1 Flammeovirgaceae bacterium
GAAGAGAGCCCGGCCGCCAGAAACCCAAAGGACATAAATATATTTGACCAATTACCTAATATTGGGGTGAGTTGTTGAGAAAGGTCCGTCATGCCGCGTATTTCCTTTGAGGAACCTTCAAACGCTACCGCGGAGCTTATCAGTATGGTCATGGTTATGATCCCTCCACCAAGAACCGAGATAATGGTATCCATTCTGGCCGTCTGCAAGTTTTCAACGGACCAGCGATTTTTTACAGAGGAAGCATGAAGAAAAAGGTTGTAGGGCACCACGGTAGTGCCGATAAGGCTAACTATCAGGATTAAAGATCCCTTTGGAATACGGGGTGTAAACAGCCCTTCTATTATTTGAACAAGGTCCGGTTTTAAGGACAGGGCTGACACCAAAAAAACCACTCCCATGACACCAACCAGAGCTACCAACGACCGCTCGATTAATTTGTATTTTCCACTCCACAGTAATAGAAAAGCTATGACTCCAATTAGCAGGATCCATGGGTTGATCGTCCAGAATTGTGAGGAATAACTTAAGCCAAGAACAGCGCCGGTAATATTACCTGCTTCATAGGCAGCGTTTCCGACTAACACCGCGGCAATTACTAAAAATGGGACCGCAAGTTTTGCTGCCGGATGGGTGATCTTCTTCCGTAAGGCTTGGCCCAATCCATTTTGAGAAACCACACCTAAACGGGCAGCCATTTCCTGTAAGACCAGTGTAGCCAATACTGAAAATAACACCGCCCACAGCAAGGTAAATCCAAAACTGCTGCCGGCAATAGTGGCAGTCGTAATGGTTCCCGGGCCTATGAAGGCAGCCGCAACCATGGCTCCAGGACCAATATTTCTCAAATTTTTAAGCATACCTTTGCCTATCCTACGACCAGTTACGGTAGGCTTTTCCTGCCTCAATTATGTCAGGTAGCAAGCGGAGGTCCACCGGGAATTTGGATCGGCTTGCGGTTCTTTTTGAAAACTGACCTTTTAGCAGTGAATTTGGCAGTTAGGTATTCACCCAGATGCACAGTACCTTCCATGGTATCTCCAGTTACCTTACCCGAATAGAGGTAAGTGATATTGTCTCCTGGAATACCGAAATGACTTCGAAATTTTACCTCATTGCCTTCTACCATACCAATTAAGTCACGAGTTGCATATTCCCCATGGTGGGAGCCCTGAACCCAATTGCCTTCCTGCTCAATATAGAAAGATTGTTTACTGATACTGGTGAAAAAATGCATGTCAACCTCCCAGGAGCCGCTGATAGCAACATCCGCCGGTTTTAATTCTGAAGACAATGAGGGCCTTTTTTCAGAAAGCAACTTATGTAAGCGATCTGCTACTATTTTTTCCTGACCGTCCTGCATTTGACTGGGAGTTATATTGACGGAAGCTTTATGGTCTTCATCATTATCGCCTATTGCCAATCGAGGTGTTTTGCGAGCGCAATCCTCAGCCACCTGATAGCCGGTAATGTTTAACTCTTTAGGGTCCCAGTTAATGACCAATACCGGGGCCCTGTTATTTAATCCTGATGGCTGCTTAACGACAATCTCGACACCTTTTATTTTAGTCACTTTCTTGGCTATATGGTCAAGTCTGCTTAGCCAGATCTTCCATTCATTATCATGATCACGGGTGATCCAGGCCTCTACTGCAGCTAACATGCCCAGCATCTCTTCTTTACCCACTTTATTGTCTCGTCCCGGACCGTGATGAGGTGAACTTGCCTGCCAGGTGGACATTAACAAATTCTTATCTCCCAACACCAGGCCGGCACATTGAGGCCCGCATATGGCCTTGCCTCCGCTATAGGCAACTACTGTACCGCCTCTTTTTAAATGCACCGGGGGAATGGTCAGGTCCTCCGCTGCAGCATCTACCAATATTGGAATGTTATGAGGTTTTGCTATTTCTGCAATTACTTCTAAAGAAAAAGGTTGTCCGGTCTCGGATGCACGGGGAGTCATAATATAAATCATGGCAGTTCGTGGATTTATGGCCTTTTCCATTTCTTCAGGGGTGTCCACGGTAATTATGGTTACTCCGATATTTCTTAACGCGTGATCGTAGGCGTTCCTGGAATAGCTTGGTATGATCACCTCCGTTTTGTCAAACCCTGTTAGATCCGGTATGCGGATCAATTTCTCCGGGTTGCCCCCGGTGACGCAAGCCGCGGTAATATGCTTCATCGCACCTGCGCATCCGGATGTTACTATTCCCCATTCTGTTTCAGTCAATGCTGCCAATTTCTTACCGATGCCCTCCGCTAATTCATCATATTGTACAAATTGTCCCGAGGCAGCTTCCTGGGCTTTCAAAACCTCAGGTCGCTCAATGGAGCCCCCAATAATGGTAAAAGTACCCCTGCAATTGATCACTGGCTCCACTCCCAGAGACCGATAAATATCACCATCAGGATTTAATGGTTTCGATGGACTGTTTCCCAATAACTCATCCTGATAAAGTAGCCCGCCGGTGAAAGGCACTATCGAAAGGCTTTTAACAATTTCTCGACGATTCATAATATTTAATTTTCCTGGACCAGGTCCGTTTGTTTATATTTTTTTGCTGCTATTCCGTTTAAATCCCAAGCGATCTTTCCTGCTCTGATGGTAAGTTCCGCTTCCAGTCGTTTGTCCCCGATAATTTTGTATCCATCAGCATCGATGTATCCAAATTGACCTTTACGAACCCGTAAAATAGCAATATCTGCCTCTGCTCCTTCACTAAGATGGCCCAGGTCCCCTCTTTTAATCATTTGTGCAGGACTCCAGGTTGCCTTGGTTATTACATCTTCAATAGACATTCCCATATTAAGGAATTTTGACATAATATTCAGCATATCTTTCATACCGGCATTCATGCTAAATCGATGCAGGTCGGTACCGAATGAATCAGGGGAAAAACCCTGAGCAAAAGCTGGAATTGCCAGGCTATAATGAAAGCTGCCTCCACCATGTCCAACATCGAAATAAACACCTTTCTTTCGCGCCTCCAAGATATAGTACTGTATATTTCCATGGTTATCCATCAACCAGGTTCGGTCATTAACTGCGCCGTAAGTATGGGTAAAAATATCTCCCGGGCGCATCTTATCAAGGATTTCATCCAGCGGCAGCTGAGGAAGGTGACATTCTAAAAGCATAGGAACATTGGCTTCAACTCCCGCTTCCAGCGCCCGGTCAAAAGGGGTCCACAAATCTCCACGGTAATGGCCAATTTTGGTACCCACTATAATCTCAGGATATTCCTTGATGGCTTTCACGGTCATGGCCACATCCATGTCATCAAAATTTTCCTCTTCCGGGGATCCGATCATACCAGCACCGGTAATATTTAGAAAAACCAGTACCCGGGTTTTGGATCGGTCGATCACTTCCTCTTTAAATTTTGGGAAGGACCGCCATCCGGAGGTACCCGCATCGACCACGGTAGTGATCCCGGCGCGCAGCGTGAAATCATCCGGGCTTACGCTGGAAAATCCGCTGGCAAATGTGCTCCTTTTCTCTCCCACAAAAACATGGGTGTGGATATCGATTAGGCCCGGAGCAATAATTAACCCCTGGGCGTCAATGATGGTTTGGCCAAGGCCAAGCGGGATGTCCTTATCGACTTTTTGAATTATGCCGTCGCTTATTGCCACATCTGTTATTTTATCTATGTGATTCTTGGGATCAATCAAGCGACCGCCTTTAAGGATCAATTCATACTGCTGCGCCTGTACTGTAATAGGAAGCAGCACCACAGCCAGCATATATTTCAGAAAAACAGTCATCAGTATTTCAATGGTTTGGAGTCCCAGGAAGGGACAGAAATACCATTCAGATCCCACATGATGTTTCCTCCCATAATGGTCAATTCTGCACTTATTTTTTTATCGCTTTTTATTTTTCTTCTCCTCGAATCAATGTAGCCAAAGTCTCCTTCCAGCACATGCAATACTGCAATATCGGCTGGAGCTCCGGGAGTGAGATGGCCAAGGTCTGTTCGTTGAATTACCTGGGCAGGTTTCCAGGTAGCCCGACTAATGATATCTTCCATGGACATTCCCAGCACCAAAAACTTTGAAAGCAAATTGGACATGTCTTTTAATCCATCATTCATACTCCAGTAGTGGAGATCAGTACTAATTATATCAGGGAAAAATCCCTGCTCAATAGAAGGCACTGCCTGGTGCCAGATAAAACTCCCTCCACCGTGGCCTACATCAAATAATATTCCACGCTCTTGCGCCTCGAAAATAAAAGGCTTTACCTTCCCATTTTCGTCGACCACTGTTTCTCTGTTCCTGGTATAAGAAAAAGTATGGGTAAATATATCACCTGGTCTCAGGGTCTCCAGAAACAATTTTTTAATTGATCTCATGGGGTCATGTTCCCCGAAATCAACCATTACCGGTACTTTGGCAATGGTTCCCGCTTCTACTGCTCTTTCCTCTGGGATGAAATCCTCACCCCGATAGTGATGTGCTTTTACCCCAACTATATGTTCAGGGTAATTGCTGATCATAAATGCCGTTAAAACAGCATCCATATCATTGATATTTTGTGCCTCCAGGCGACCATACATACCGCTTCCTACGATACTTATAAATGCCAGTACCCGTGTTTTGGCCTGATCAATGATTTGGTGTTTGAATTTTCTGAAGGTCCTCCAACCAGAGGAGCCAGCGTCAACCAGGGTAGTGACGCCTGATCGAAAAGTAAAACCATCCGGGGACAGGCTTCCTGGTGCATTGGCGATATAAGAATCAACATCTGTACCCTGAAAAACATGGGCATGCATGTCGATTAGGCCCGGGGTTAGGTAATGTCCACTAATATCTATTACCCTTTTGGCCTGATTTTCAGCTATGTTAGTTGCTACACTGTGGATCTTGCCATCTTTTATAGCTACATCCATTGAGGTGTTTATACCATTTTTTGGGTCAATAACATGCCCGCCTTTTAATAATAGATCGATTTCCTGGGCTGATAAATAACCAAAGGTCATTACTATAATCAGAACCAGTTGTAGTACGCGCATTAGAGCGTTAGGTAGTTTGATGTTACAACGAACTTATAAGTTAGAAAATATATGAGAATGTCCAACGTCGAACATTCAATCATTCAGCCTTTCGGTTCGACATTCGACATTCGACGGACTACGTCTGTTCCAAGAATACCCTTCTTATATTGGACACAGTATTTGCATACTCCTCTTTTACCTTCATGACCTCCCAATCCGGATGTTTCAGGAAGTTTTCCCACCCCTGATTCCTGTGGGCCATATCTCTGTAATTAAGCATATATACTAAAGATGGCACGTAAGGTCCTACAATCATATTACCGAAGAATATTGGGTTAAGATCTACTTTGGAAAAGAGTTCAATTTCCTCATCATTGAACATTTTTATTTTCCTTCTGACCGCATCTTCATTTACCCCTTCATATATTCTCAGTTCAAATATTGAAGCATCTTCTATCGGGGTTTTCATTTGTTTAAATCCCTGGAAAGCATAAAGTAGAGAAGATGAAATACGGGTAAATGTTATTCCGGACTTAGTATAATCAGCTGACTGCTCAATAAAGCCCTGGCCTGATCGGTTAGACAGGGCTTTTTCATAACTGCTAAAATTCGGAAAGGAGGCGAGGGTCCAGAGTTTCGATGGTTCTGGACTGCCGACCTCTGAAAAAGTCATGAAGTGTATTGCACCCATACTTTTTAGATAGGGCTCCTCTACATCTTTCAGGTAAGACATGAGTGCTGCTTTATTTTTACCCCAGGCTAATTCATAGGTTCTTAATTCATATATTTCGGGAGCATCTTTGGAAATGATTTCCAGTGATTGTGCGGAGGCATAAGATCCAATCAAGGAACTGGCGGCAGCGGCCGCAACAAATTTTCTTCTTTTCATATGCTTGAAGTTAGATGGTAATTTCTAATTAGGTGAAATTCCAGGTGAAAAAGAAATTTATACTGTATGCTGTTGTTATCACTGTTTTCTAAATCCAGCCTTCAATTGCTCCAGCAGCTGTTTCTTAACCGCATCGGAAGTGAACGCATGCTGAATGGCTTGTTGGTTGCACCAAAAAAAATGCTGGTTTTCCCATCCAAAAATATCACGCAGCCGCTGATATTCACTATTCAAGGTGACATCGCTTATGGTACGACAATCGGTATTTACACTTAGTGATACCCCGGAATTGTAGAGTCTGTTTATGTTGTGGTCTGTGAATTCCTGAAAAACATTGGTTTGCACATTACTGGTTGGGCAAACTTCTAGGTGAATATTTTCCTTTTTCAAGAATTCAATAAGACCCTTATCTTCTAAACTGCGTACTCCATGGCCTATTCTTGAGGGTCGAAAATACTCTAATGTTTCCCAGACACTGTCTGCCCCCAAAGCTTCCCCGGCATGTGCCGTACAATTTAATCCATGTTGGTTTGCATACTGAAAGGCCTTCACATGATTGCCTATAGGAAAGCCTGCTTCATCAGATGCAATATCAAAGCCGACCACTTGCGTGCCTTCAAATTCTTTCACCAACTCCACTGTTTGCATACTTTTTTCCGCTGAGTAGTGTCGGAGGGTACAAAGAATGATTCCAGCTTGAATTCCAGTGGAAGCAATAGCCTGCTCAACCGCTTTATTAACAGCAGACACTACTTCTTTTGGCTTAAGGCCCTGCATAAGATGTTCCAGTGGAGCAAATCGCATTTCAGCATAGATGACATGGTCTTGTTGTAGTTGATCAAAAAGATCCACAATCGCTAGCCTGAGGTTCTCCGCCGTTTGCATTAACTCAATAGCGGAGATGGCTTTCTTAATATAGTCTGCCAGATCGATACATTTGGGTGGTGCGATGAAGGACTGCCGGTATTCTTCCGCTGAGGTACGGGGTCTTAGCTTCTTGACCAACCGATAACTTAGTGAGCAGTCTAGATGTAAATGCAATTCAACCTTAGGTAACTCAGAAAAATTCATAACCACAGTTCAACAGGATCTTAATATACATTATTAACCATAATCTGAAGTATTGGAAACGATTCTTTAACTTTGGTCCTATGAAATTGAAAGTGCCACCGGCTTTTGTTTTTGGGGTTCACTTTGCTCTGGTATGGGTGATCAGCAAATACCTGATTTTTGCAACCCTGGATTTTTCAGGGAAGCTTCTGTTGGCACAAATTTTAAGTATGACCGGATGCCTCATCGCCCTGATTGCAATTTTGACTCTCTACCGGGCCGGAACTACTATTGATCCGGTTGATCCTGGTAAAGCCTCCCATTTAGTTTCCACAGGCATATTTAAATGGTCCAGGAACCCCATTTATCTGGCACTTTTGTTGATCCTGATGGCGTGGATCGTTTGGAAAGGAAACGCAGTGGCGGCGTTCATGGCGATATTTTTTATTTGGTATATGACCCATTTCCAAATCATACCGGAAGAAATTGCCCTTGAGAAAAAGTTTGGGATGGAATTTTCGGAATACAAGAGTAAAGTAAGGCGTTGGATCTGAACGGCCCCAAGCGGCATGCTCCAAAAACCAGCTGACCAATGGATTGCATATAATTAGACCTTTCTGAGTTGTCATTCAATAATATGGGGATTGTTGAATGACAAACACTGAGCCAATATTTAGAAAAAAAACCTTAAATTAAACCCGGATTATGCATTAGACTTCGTAGTGAGCGTCTTAAATGGCTGTAAGATAGGTGCTCGCACAGATTTTTGCAACGGATGCATAGCACCGCTATGGTGAGTAGTCAAAATAGAGCAAGTGCCTAGATTGTAGTCAGTTAAGGCTCGGAATAGATTTCTAGTGCATAATCCGGGTTAAAAGGAATAAATCTGAAATCAATGATCAGGCCATTCGGGTTTACAAATACAAGGTTATTGTGGCTGGTTACCACCTTACAGACCGGCCCCCTACATCACAGGAGCGAGCAATATATTATTTGGTTACTAGCGATAATTTTTCAGCACTACATAAACTGCCATCAGATGAATTGTACTACTTTCACTATGGTGACCCGATGGGGATATTATTTATTCCACCCAACGGTGAAGGAGTGTGTAAAATATTGGGGATAGGTCTAGATACGGAGTAGGTCCCACAAATATTGGCTCCTCGGAATTGGTGGCACGGTTCCAGGCCTTTGCCTGGAGGACCACATGAGTTCTCTTTGGTTAGCACTTCCATGGCACCCGCTTATCACCAATGTGAGCCATTGTATGGCGATCGCAAAACCCTGATATTCCACTACCCGGATTTTACACCATTGATAACTTCATTGACAAGAAATTAACCGTAAATGAGCGGCCTATTACCAGCCCAGTTTAAAAACTCTGTCCATTTTTACCCATCTCAGCTCTTCTTCCCAGGGCAGGGCCTGTTGAAATTTTTTTTGCATTAGGGATTCCCATTGCTGAACTTTTTCATTTACACGATCCATGTCTGCTTTTCTCTCCAAACTAAAGGTATCATCTGCTTCCAGGATCATAAAAAGTCTGTTCCCTAAAAGATAGATTTCCATATCCACAATTCCAGAGTCATAAATGCTCTGAATTATTTCAGGCCAGACTCCGCCGGGTTCATGATATCTTGTGTACTCTTCGATTAACTTGGAATCGTCCTGCAGGTCCAATCCCAAACAAATTCTTTTGGTCATATTTAAGTAATCTTGCTTTAACCCGGATTATGCATTAGACTT
>QIMC01000417.1 GCA_003232185.1 Flammeovirgaceae bacterium
GAACTGCTAGATTCCCAGCTTAATCGGGTTACCGATACTTGCATTCCTGAAGAGGAGGCCATGCGACATATTGAACATCATATAACTAAAACCTGGTTAGAGGCTTCGAACCAAAAGCAACGATATTTTCCGCATGAGTATATATATCAATTATTGGCATCCGGTGTACTTCAGCCAAACTACCAGATTGACCCCAGAGATTCATGGGTACTGGCTGCTTTTGAAAAACAAATACCATTGATAGTCCCCGGATGGGAAGACTCCACTCTGGGTAACATCTTTGCCGCCCATTGTATCAAGGGAGATTTTTCTCCTGTAATCGTGAAGACCGGGATTGAATACATGATTTGGCTTGCCCAATGGTATAGCTCAGAAGCAATTGGATCTGGCATTGGCTTCTTTCAAATTGGTGGTGGCATCGCCGGAGACTTTCCAATATGCGTTGTCCCTATGCTTTATCAGGATCTAAATAGAACATCAACTCCATTTTGGAGTTACTTCTGTCAAATTTCTGATTCAACAACCAGTTATGGGTCGTACTCTGGAGCAGTTCCCAATGAAAAGATCACCTGGGGTAAACTGGATATTGATACCCCAAAATTTATTATTGAATCTGATGCCAGTATTGTTGCTCCTCTTATTTTTGCGCATGTGTTAGATTGGTAAAAATGAATATTGACAAACAATTAAGAGAAAGTCTTTCAAAGGCCTTGAATGAACTTTACAATATTTCCATAGAAGCAGATAATTTGGTATTACAGCCTACCAGAAAAGAATTTCAGGGAACGCATACCTATGTAACCTTCTCCATGGCCAAGCAAACCCGCAAGAACCCTCAGCTTATTGCGGAAGAACTTGGCAACTACTTAGTCGAAAAGGATGCTGCTACCGCTTCATTTCAGGTGGTGAAAGGATTTTTGAATATTACAGTTCATGACCAGATATGGTCCAATAAATTATTGACCATCTCAAATTGTGAGGCATGGGGCCAGGCCCCAAAAGGTGATCATTTGGCGGTGATTGAAATAGCCTCTCCCAATACCAATAAGCCACTACATCTAGGACATTTGAGGAACATTTGTTTGGGGTTTTCTGTTAGTAACATTCTTAAAAAAGCAGGTTTTCAAGTTAGAAAAGTCTGTATCGTAAATGATCGGGGCATACATATTTGCAAATCGATGATTGCTTATCAGTTATTCGGGAATGAAGACACTCCAGATTCTATTCAAATGAAAGGCGATCATTTCGTGGGCAAATATTATGTTAAATTCAATGATGTCTTTAAAAAGGAGGTAGAAAAGCTGGTAGCATCAGGTATCAGCCATAAAGAAGCTAGCCAGAACGCGCCAATTTTGAAAGAGGCAAAAAAGATGCTTAAAAACTGGGAAGCCCACGAACCGGAGACCATAGCATTGTGGGAAAAAATGAACCGGTGGGTATATGCCGGGTTTAGTGAAACTTACCAAATCATAGGCGCCGAATTCGATAAGACCTATTATGAATCAGAGACATACCTGCTGGGAAAAGACATTGTCAAAGAAGGCCTTGAGAAAGGGGTTTTTTATCAAAAAGATGATCAATCAGTCTGGGTCGATCTTACTGATCAAGGCTTAGATGAGAAACTAATTCTTCGGGGTGACGGCACCTCTGTTTATATGACTCAGGATCTTGGGACTGCAGATCTGCGCTATGAAGATGCCACATTCGATCGCTCTATTTATGTAGTGGGTAATGAGCAAGATTATCATTTTGATGTTTTATTCAAAATATTAAAAAAGTTAGACCGCCCCTATGCAAATGGCTTGTATCACCTCAGTTACGGAATGGTTGATCTCCCCAGTGGCAAAATGAAATCCAGAGAAGGAACAGTAGTGGATGCCGACCAGATCATGGAAGATATGATCAAAACCGCTGAAGCACATACCAAAGAGTTGGGCAAAATAGAAGGGGTTGATAAACAGGAAGCTTCTGCACTGTACAAAACCCTGGGGCTGGGAGCATTGAAGTACTTTTTAATCAAAGTAGATCCAAAGAAAAGAATGCTTTTTAACCCGGAAGAGTCCATTTCCTTTCAGGGAGACACTGGCCCTTTTGTTCAATATACTCATGCCAGGATATCCTCTATTTTGAGGAAGGCTCAGTCTACCCAAGTGCCTTTGGAGTTTGATCCAAATGATCTTACTCTATGCACCAGTGAACGAGCGCTTATTTATTTAATCGATGAATACCCGGCCAAAGTACAATCTGCAGCTAACGGTTATGCTCCCTCCATTATTGCCCAGTATATCTATGAGTTGGCAAAGGAATACAATCGATTTTATGCAGAAGTTTCCATATTTAATGAATCTGATTCCAACAATCGTCAATTTCGAGTAGTATTATCTGAGCAGACGGCCAAAATAATCAAGTCCGGAATGGAGCTTTTGGGAATTGAAGTTCCATACCGGATGTAACCTATGCCCTCCTCAATCAATGCCTGGATTATTGCAGCAAGACCCCGCACTTTGCCCCTGGCAGCAGCCAGCATATGCATGGGTGGATTTTTAGCCCACTTTCATGGTCAGTTCGATTGGACTGTTTTCGTTTTAACCCTGACAACCACAATTTTACTGCAAATATTATCGAATCTGGCAAATGATTACGGGGACAACAAGCATGGTGCAGACCATTACGGGAGAGTAGGCCCTGCAAGAATGGTACAGTCAGGAATAATCCCTGCAATAATAATGAAAAGGGTCATGGTGGGGATCGGGGTGATAACTTTACTGGTGGGTATTCTGTTGCTTATTCAAAGTATTGGATTCAATAGTACTCCATTTTATCTATTCCTATTTTTGGGAATATCATGCATTGCGGCAGCCATCAACTACACTTCCGGTAAAAACCCTTATGGTTATAAGGGCCTGGGTGATCTTGCAGTGGTGTTGTTCTTTGGGCTGGTGGCTGTAATTGGCACTTATTTTCTACAAACCTACAGCTTTCAATGGAACAATTTACTGCCAGCCTTGTCCTGTGGCTTATTCGCTACAGCGGTTCTAAATATCAATAATATCCGGGATATAGAAAGTGACAGGAAAGCGGGAAAACTATCGATTCCGGTACGAATTGGCCGTACCGCAGCCACCTGGTATCATTGGGCATTACTGACAACAGGAGTCTGTTGCTCAATCATATTTATCCTGCTCAATTACTCCTCCAGCTGGCAATGGATATTTCTATTGTCCCTTCCTTTAATGATAATCAACGCAAATGCTGTGCAGTCAAAATCCGGAGCTGATTTGGATCCTTATTTGAAACAAATGTCACTTACCTCTCTTTTTTATGTGTTCTCTTTTGGCGTTGGATTAGTACTTAGTACCTGAACTAATATTTTCATCATTTGTTGAAAACATTACTATATTTAGGCCAAACGACTTTATGATTTACACAATATGAAAAGAATCCTTGTCCCTACAGATTTTTCCAAAGAGGCCGGTTTTGCTTTAGATGCTGCGGTTAATCTTGCTGCCAAAAATGAGGCACAAGTGCTACTACTCCATGTAGTAGAGGGTTTTGTCCAAGGCTCTTTTGCCACTCAGGGAGGTGGCCCTGATACTCTTTCGGAAGATGTCTTTATGAAAAAATTGTTGGAGAAGGGAAAGTCTGATCTAGCGAAATTAGTGGTTGATCACCAGCTTGAAGACGCTGATATTATCACCAATATTCAAGTAGGAAATCCTTTTCACCACATCGCCAAGGACATTCTGGACAATGAAGCTGACCTGGTAATAATGGGATCCAGAGGATCCTCAGGATATGAGGATGTATTGATAGGATCCAATACAGAACGTGTGGTTCGGAACTCAAAATGTCCTGTGATTACCGTTAAAGGCTCCACTGACTTCAACCAGATAAATGACATTGTTTTCGCTGCTAGCTTTAGGGAAGACGAGGACCATGTGGCAACCGAGATAAAAGCACTACAGAGCCTGTTGCACGCTAAACTTCATTTGGTAAAAGTGGATACACCTGGAAATTTCGAAAATAGTAGAACTATTAAAAAAAGAATCCACTCCTTTGTTCAAAAGCATGGCCTGGAGAATTACACCATTGAAATTTACAATGAAGCTACTGAAGAGGATGGAATCATATACTTTGCAGAAGACATTGATGCAGATATGATTGCACTTGCCACCCACGGAAGATCAGGAATACAACACCTAATAAGCGGGAGCATCGCCGAGGACGTAGTCAACCACGCCCAGCGTCCGGTGTGGACTTGCCGAATACGCAGTTGAGTTATGGCTAAAAATAAATTTAAAAACCGATCTGGAGTGGTATACTCCACCGATCCGGAATATAGGTATGATGAGCTCCAAAGGAAGCAACAAACGACACGCCCATTATCACAACAAACTCTTAAAGTTCAACTAGACAAGAAATCCAGGGGAGGGAAAAAAGTCACCTTAGTCACTGGTTTTATTGGATCCGAAACTGACCTGAAAACCTTAGGCAAGTTACTAAAATCACAATGTGGTGTGGGTGGGTCATCCAAAGACGGGGAAATTTTAATCCAGGGAGATTTCGTTTCGCGTGTACTAAAGATTTTAGGCGACAAAGGGTATCAGGTTAAGAAGATCTGAGACCTGAGACCTGAGATTTTTCATTCCTTCATTGGTTTATACTAATTGCACATGGTACTTTTGCAAACATGACAGAACAGATTCTAATAGTGGACTTCGGATCTCAGTATACCCAACTGATTGCCCGACGGATCCGGGAGCTAAATGTTTATTGTGAAATACATCCATACAATAAAGTGCCAGCGCTTTCACCTGCTATTAAGGGTGTCATTTTGTCTGGAGGACCAAGTTCTGTACTTGACAATCATGCCCCAGAATTTGATCTTAGGGACATCAGAAAGAATATACCGGTGCTTGGAGTTTGCTATGGTGCACAATTAATTGCCAATGAGCACAGTGGAAAGGTATCACCAAGTAAGCATAGAGAGTATGGCCGTGCACGGCTAAGCCGGGTCGACACACATGACCACCTGATGAAGGAAATGTCAATTAATTCACAAGTTTGGATGTCTCATGCAGATACCATCACCTCATTAGCTGACAACTACCAAATAATTGCCAGCACCGCCGATGTGGAAGTAGCTGCGTTCAAAATTCAAAACGAACCCACCTATGGGATTCAATTTCATCCCGAGGTTACTCATTCTGAAGAAGGGAAAATTATCCTAAGAAACTTTGTAGTTCATATATGTAAATGCGCCCAGGACTGGACCTCAGATATATTTGTGGAGGCTACTATAGCTTCATTAAGCAAAAAACTAGGTACAGACAAAGTAGTCATGGGAATTTCTGGAGGGGTGGACTCATCGGTAGCATCAATTCTTATTCACCGGGCTATTGGCAAACAACTCTACTGTATTTTTGTTGATAATGGACTGTTGAGAAAACATGAGTACGAGCAAGTATTGGCATCGTACGAGGATATGGGATTGAATATAGTGGGAGTTGATGCAAAGGAGCGGTTCTATCAGGCTCTAAAGGGAGTTGAGGATCCTGAAGGGAAAAGAAAGGCCATCGGTAAAACGTTCATTGATATCTTTGATCAAGAAGCCCACCGTATTCAAAATGTGAAGTGGTTGGGACAGGGAACCATTTATCCGGACGTAATCGAATCCGTCTCAGTGAAAGGACCTTCCGCTACTATCAAATCTCACCACAATGTGGGAGGATTGCCAGACTACATGAAACTCAAGGTAATTGAACCTTTAAATACACTTTTTAAAGACGAAGTTCGCCAAGTTGGACAGGCATTAGGTATCAGTAATGCCATTCTTAGCCGTCATCCTTTCCCAGGACCAGGGCTGGGTATTAGAATCCTTGGTGAAGTAACTGAAGCTAAGATAAATCTGTTACAGCATGTCGATCATATATTTATAGAAGGGCTTAAAACTCATGAACTATATCATGAAGTATGGCAAGCCGGAGCCATCTTATTGCCGGTGCAATCGGTTGGGGTAATGGGAGATGAACGCACCTATGAAAATGTGGTTTGCTTGAGGGCTGTAACCAGTGTGGATGGCATGACCGCCGACTGGAGCCATCTTCCTTATGAGTTCATGGGAGAAATTTCCAATAAAATAATAAACCAGGTAAAGGGCGTTAATAGGGTAGTTTATGACATTAGTTCCAAACCACCTGCTACTATAGAGTGGGAGTAAATTTTTTAGTATGAAAATGTTTTTATCAGTTTTACTAATTGCGGTGCCTTTGTTGTTATGTGCTCAACGATCAGGCAACCCTCAAAAAACTTATTTAACCAGCAAGGATTTTTACTACACCGGCCAATACCGAATGGCCATGGAGTCATTCAAGTCTCTTACTACCTACAGCAATACCTTCACTGAATATGCAACATTTTATTATGGCCTTTCAGCCTATCATGACGGTCAGATTGAAATAGCCAAAAATATTCTACTGCAATTGACGCGTAAATACCCTAACTGGGGCCCGAGGCAAGAGGTTTATTTCTGGCTCGGCAAACTGTATTTTGAAATAGGCGATTATCGGCTTGCGGTGGATCAATTAAACAAAGTAAATGAGCCTACCATGAAACCCGATGTAGTTTCATTAAAACTTCACTACCTGGCCGGAGCCGGTCTGGAAGAGCTACAAGCATTACATCAAAAATACCTAAACGACGCTGAAATTGGGTTTTGTTTGGCAAAATCAATGGGTGAGCAACCACTGACTAACGAGGATATGAGCCAGCTTCAGAATATCATAGCCCAATTCAACTTTTCGGAGGAAAATATCACCAATCAGTTTGTTGGACCCACCATTATAAAAGAGCGGTACAAAGTGGCCGTATGTTTTCCGTTCCTCATACAGGACATGAAGAAAAACCGTAGAACCAACTCCAATCAATGGGTGCTTGACCTCTATCAGGGGATACAGCTGGCACATAGGGAACTGCTTTCTCAAAATATTGCTATTGACCTGTTTGCCTATGATACTGAACGAGACAGTATAAAAACAGTTGAAATATTATCCATGGATGAAATGAAAAGTATGGACCTTATCATAGGTCCGCTCTATCCCGCTCCCAGTGAGCTGGCAGCTACTTTCACATTCCATGAAAAAATCAACATTTTAAATCCATTATCAAGTAATACCGACATTATATCTCATAATCCATATTCCTTCTTATTTCACCCTGGAGACAAAACTCAGGCCAAAATAGCTGCCCAATATATGAGAGGCCATATTGAAAAAGATAAGAAAACACTTATCATTTATGGGTCACGTAGCTCAGATTCTATAGCAGCATATCAATACCGTTCCGTATTGATGGAAGACGAAATTGAAGTAATCATGATGGAACAGGTGCCAACGGTAGATTCAGAAGAGATAGCTCGATTCGTTTCAGAAAACCTGTATGAAATATTTACTCCGGATGAAAACGATCCAATCTTGTTGATTGAAAAGGCAGAGAACGGCGAAGAAGAGGAGAAGGAATTCATTCCCAGAAGCGACATCAACCACATCTACGTTGCCTCATCTAATGAATTGATTATGGCCAATGTCATTGGGACTATTGACAATATGGGTCCGGAGCTGAGCATTATGGGCAATGATAAATGGTTGCAATCTAGATTTATTGATTTTAGGCAAATGGAAAGGCTTCAGGTATATATGACAGCACCCAGCTTTTTGGATTATACATCATACAATTTTAAAAGATTTCAAAAAAAGTACATGAATAAATATAAATATATACCCAACAACTATAGTTTTATTGGTTACGACCTCATGCTGCTTTTTGGTGGGCTGTTGGATCAGGGAGGAAAATACTTTCAGCATGAGCTGAAAAATAAGGATTTCTACCCAGGCTCATTGTTCCAGGGATATAACTATGCAGAAAGCAACGACAACTCCTATATCCCCATTGTTCGTTTCGAAAGTGGGGTGTTAACCCAGGTTAACAAATAGCAATATATCCTGAATGAAAGATCAATCCAAAAGCATAAATCTATTTAATCGGGCACAGCAGGTCATACCTGGTGGGGTCAACTCACCGGTTCGAGCCTTTAAAGCAGTTGGCGGTCAACCTATATTTATAAAAGAAGCTCAAGGAGCTTATATGACAGATGTGGATGGCAATCAGTATGTGGACCTCATTAACTCCTGGGGTCCTATGATTCTGGGACATGCCCACCCAATAATCGAAAAATCCGTGACTTCCGCCTTGAAAAACTCTGTTTCTTTTGGCGCACCTACCGAAGCAGAGGTCGAGATGGCTTCGCTTATTTGCTCTATGGTTCCTTCAATTGAGAAAGTGCGTATGGTCAATTCGGGTACAGAAGCCACTATGTCCACCATTCGACTGGCTCGGGGATATACAGGTAGGGATAAGATCATTAAGTTCGAAGGTTGCTACCACGGACATGGAGATTCTTTTTTAATTGCTGCTGGTAGCGGAGCCCTTACCATGGGGGAGCCGAACAGCCCCGGTGTAACTCAGGGAGTTGCCAAAGATACACTGATCGCCACCTACAACGACCTTGATTCCGTTAAGGGATTGATCGAAGCCAACCCCAATGAGATTGCAGC
>QIMC01000005.1 GCA_003232185.1 Flammeovirgaceae bacterium
GAAGACCTTGTTCTGCTCGATAGGGGGAATTGAAGGCTTGTCCGTGGTTGTCAAGCACATCCTGAGCAATTTGATCAAAAGAAATGCCACTGATACGTGAGATACTATCCTTAAAGCACTTGTCTACTACCTGATCACTCAAACCCATAATCTCAAATATCTGGGCCCCCTGATACGACTGAAGAGTAGATATTCCCATTTTTGAGAATATTTTTAATAAACCATAGTTCACACCCTGTATATATCTGGATACAGCATCTTCCTCATCAATAACAGATAAATCTTCCTTAGAAAGCTTCCTAATGGTTTCCATACTCAGATATGGATATATCGCGTTTGCTCCATATCCAATCAGGGTAGCAAAATGATGGGTCTCAATAACTTCCCCTGAAGCAATTACTATCCCAACCGATGCCCTTAGTCTGGCACTTATCAGATGATGATGTACTGCCCCGCAAATAACCAATGATGGGATTGGTGCCATAGTCGGTGACACCCCTGAATCAGAAAGGATTATTATTTTAAAACCAGCCCGTGCTGCTTTTTCCGCTTGCTTACAAACAACCTCAATAGCTTGTTCCAATCGCCCAGGCGCAGCATCCGCATTGAACAAAGTCTTGATGGTTATACTTTTAAAATTTCGATGATTGAGGTGTTCCAGTTTGGCAAAAGGTTCATCATATAGAACAGGGTGATCTAATTGGATCTCCTGGCAATGCTCTGGTGTTTCATTTAGGATATTCAGATTACTACCCAGTTTGGTAAACAAAGACATCACCATTTTTTCCCGAATGGGATCAATTGGAGGGTTGCTAACCTGAGCGAACAACTGCTTAAAATAATTGGATATATGTTGTGTTTTCCCTGAAAGCACGGCCAGCGGTATATCAATACCCATAGATCCCAGGGGTTCAGCAGCTTTTTCAACTAAAGGCCCCAAAATAAGACGGAGGTCTTCCTGACTGAACCCAAACACCAATTGTTGCTGTAACAGATCCTGATCCTGGTTTTCACTGAGTTCGGATATCGGTAAATCGTCAATGTGAATTTTATTTTTATCCAGCCATTGCGTGAATTTTATTTTTATCCAGCCATTGCCGGTACGGCTGCCGTGAACATATTTCCTCTTTTAGCTCTTCATCACTGATGATCCGCCCTTGAGCTAGATCCGCAACGAACATTTTGCCTGGTTGCAATCTTCCCTTTAATATGACTTTCGATTCATCAACCGGTAAGGCTCCTGCCTCAGATGCCATTACCAGTTTATCGTCTGAAGTCAGGCAATATCTGGAGGGTCGAAGTCCGTTTCGGTCAAGTGTGGCACCTACCACTTCGCCATCGGTAAAACAAATGGAAGCCGGACCATCCCAGGGCTCCATTAAAGAAGCATGATATTCGTAGAAGGATTTTTTGTCGTTTTCCATCATATCATTGCCCTGCCAGGCTTCGGGGATAACCATCATCATGGCATGAGGCAATGAGCGGCCACTCAACACCAACATTTCAATAATAGCATCAAGATTAGCAGAATCTGAATGTGCTTTGTCACATACAGGGAGCAATAGCTCGAACTCTTCAGGTGTAAAAAGATCTGATTCAAACAATGCTTGTTTGGATTTCATCCAGTTCACATTGCCTCTTATGGTATTAATCTCACCATTTCCATTTTGGAAAAGTATTGGTACTAAATCTTGAATGCACCAAAGCCAGGGCACTTACGATTCGTGGATCTTTCAAATCCGGGTAATAGACAGGCAACTGATCGGTTCTTAACTGCCCTTTATATACAACAGTTTTTGTTGACAAAGAGGCCCAATAAAACTCATAATTATTGCCTACAATTGCCTGTCCTTTTGAGGTACTTCCAATACTATGGGTAGTATGCATACGGAAGACGAACAGCTTCCTTTCAAGTGTATCTTGGTCAACAGTATCGTTGTGCTTGATAAAAATCTGCTCATAGTGTAGTTCCACTGAACAAGCAGTTGAGCCAATGGTGGTATTATTCACAGGAATCTGGCGAAACCCAAGTATTTCCAAACTCAGCCTTTCGGCTACCTCGTATAGCCGTTGGCGACATGCCACCCTTACTCTCTTATTGGTAGGAAAAAAGATCACACCTACGCCATAGCTGCCATAATCAGGAAGATCAATTTGAATCTTCCGACATTCATCTACAAAAAATTCGTGAGGTGTTTGAATTAAAATACCTGCTCCATCACCGGTATCTGGCTCGCAACCGCAAGCACCCCGGTGTTCCATATTTTGCAACATCACCAGTGCATCTTCAACTACCTGATGTGATTTCACTCCCTTTAAATTGGCTACAAACCCAATTCCACATGAGTCCCGCTCCATCTCGGGGAGATATAACGATTTGTGTTTCCCGTCTTTCATTCGCAAATATCGTATTAATACGGCACCAGCTGCCTGATTTAGGAGCTTGCTAGTCTTGACACGACACTAGGCCCTTTTCATAGGTCATTTTTCTATGCCAATATTTTTAGCCGAATCATAAATTTACTCATAAATGGCCTTTTTTAAAAAAAAATACTTAATTGATAGCTGGAATTGAAAATATTTGAATTACTCTCTCATTTTCTGGTAAATACTCAATTAATAATCATAGCAATTGCCTGATTTTATCAATTTTTCAAGAGGTTTTAGATCAAATATTGAAACAGGTCGCTGTTCTCATTCAAGTACTCATAAGCAAATTTTCGACTTTTCATACGATCCAAAAGAGCCTGTAAGTTTTCGGGTTTTTGAATTTCTATGCCTACTAATGCTGGCCCCTTTTCACGATTATTCTTCTTTGAGTACTCAAAATGAGTAATATCGTCATTCGGGCCCAACACATGTTCCAAAAACTCTCTCAATGCTCCTGCCCTTTGCGGAAACCGTACGATAAAATAATGCTTTAGCCCTTCAAACAACAATGAACGTTCCTTTATCTCTTCGGTTCTGGTGATATCATTGTTACTACCACTAACCAGGCATACCACATTCTTGCCTTTTATCTGCTGCTGATAGTAACGAAGAGCGGTTATGGCCAATGCACCAGCAGGTTCAACCACGATGGCCTCTTCATTATACAACTTAAGTATGGTGGAGCAAACAGCTCCTTCTGGCACCAAAATCAGATCGTCCAGTAGTTCGTTGCAAATCTGGAAAGTTAAGGAGCCAACACGCTTAACAGCTGCTCCATCAACGAATTTATCAATCTTATCCAAGGTCACCAGCTTTCCCGCTTCAATGGCCATTTTCATGGCCGGCGCACCCTTTGGTTCTACTCCAATAATCTTAGTTTGGGGACTCAGCTGTTTGAATAAAACGGCAACTCCAGAAGCCAATCCTCCACCACCAATGGGCAAGAACAAATAGTCTATTGGTTTCTTACTGTCTTCAAGTATTTCCAGTCCAACAGTCCCTTGTCCTTCAATTACCAATGGGTCATTGAAAGGGTGAATAAATGCGCATTGGTGCTGTTCTGAAAACTCCAGGGCTTCTTCATAAGAATCATCAAATGTGTCTCCTGATATAATCACATCCACTTGATCCTTCCCAAACATACGGACCTGGTTCACCTTTTGCTTAGAAGTAGGATTCGGCATAAAGATGGTTCCCTTAACATTTAGTTTCTGACAAGAGTAGGCAACACCCTGGGCATGGTTTCCGGCACTGGCACATACCACACCTTTCTCCAATTCCTGCTTGCTCATGGCAGACATTTTGTTATATGCCCCACGAATCTTGTAGGATCTTACAACCTGTAAATCTTCCCGCTTAAGCAACACCCGGGCATCATACTGTGCAGATAGATTTAGGTTCTCCATCTGCGGGGTATGAATAACTACATCCTTCAACCGGTCTTGCGCAGCTCGAATTCCATCAACCTGAAGCAGGTGTTGCTTATTCATTTCCTTCTCTAGTTGCATTCTCTTAGGCAATACTGGGCTTCGGGTCGTCCTGGTTCTGAGGTCGAAGTTTTCTAACCATAGCACCTGCCTGCCACATCTCCGATTCCCTCAATTCGCGAAGTTCTTCTTCAAGCTTTTCTCGGTAATCCGGTTGACTGTTGGTCTCAATAGATCTTTTGGCCTCTGCTCCACTGGTAACCTTCTCATATAATTCTTCGAATACAGGCTCTACAGCCTTTCGAAACTTGTGTCGCCAATCTAAAGCACCTCTTTGTGCAGTAGTTGAACAGTTGGCATACATCCAGTCCATACCATTTTCAGCGACCAATAAAATCAAGCTTTCAGTTAACTCTTCTACTGTTTCGTTAAAAGCCTCACTAGGTGAGTGTCCGTTTTTTCTTAAGACATCATACTGGGCTTCCAAAATGCCGGCGAGGGCTCCCATAAGTGTTCCTCGCTCTCCAGTGAGGTCACTGTATACTTCCTTTTTGAAATTGGTCTCAAACAAGTAACCTGAGCCAATGCCAATACCCAATGCCGCCACTCGCTCACGAGCTTTTCCCGTATAGTCCTGATGTATCGCAAAACTGGAATTAAGGCCTTTACCCTGTAAGAACATTCTCCTTAAGCTAGTTCCCGAACCTTTAGGAGCTACTAATACTACATCAACATCCTTTGGTGGAACGATTCCTGTTTGATCATTGAATGTTACTCCAAAGCCATGTGAAAAATACAAGGTCTTACCTGGGGTCAAATGTTTTTTTACCGTAGGCCAAAGAACAATCTGCCCAGCATCTGAAAGCAGGTATTGCAGTATGGTACCACGCTCACACGCTTCCTCCAATGAAAACAAAGTCTCACCTGGAACCCATCCGTCCGCCAGGGCTTTGTCCCATGAGCGAGAAGGGTGTCGCTGACCAATAATTACCTTGAACCCGTTATCCCTTAAATTTAAAGCCTGGCCAGGACCCTGTACACCATATCCAAGGATTGCGATGGTATCATCTTTCAAAATTTCCAGTGACCTTTCCAATGGAAACTCTTCCCGGGTAAGCACCTCTTCTTCAACTCCTCCAAAATTTAACTTTGTCATTTTATTCTATATTTTTAGTTTAAGATTTTAATCCGTTTAATATTGATTGTGTAATTCCTTTAAAAACAAATCCGTACGTCGGACAGATTTTGATATGGCAATCCGACCGGATCTCACAAATTCCAATACCCCATAGGGTTTTAATTTTTCCAATAAATCTTTGGTCTCCTGCTGATGCCCAGTTTTTTCAATTATGATAAAGTCTTCTTCAATTACCAGTATCCTCGCCCCATTATTTCGTACCAACTGTTCGGCTTTATTGCCGTGTAAAAAAACTTTGGTAGGAACCTTATAAAGTGCTATCTCCTGGTAGAAAATTTCGTCGTTTTCATATACGAAAGCCCAGAATACTTCAATTAGTTTTCTGATTCTTTTAACCACTTTTTCAGCCTGCGATCTGGTAGCTCGGATAACAATAGTGTATCTACTGACACCCTCAACCTCAGTTTCAGACACATTAATACTTTCAATATTTATTTTTCGCCGGGTAAAAATAATGGTCACCGCATTGAGCAGTCCACTCTTGTTCTCGGTTAGGATAGATAAGTTAAATGACCTGACCTCTTGATCGGCAGCTGTCATATCCTCTTTTATTTTTGTATTGTTCATTTATTCCATTCTTATGTCATCCACAGCAGCTCCTGATGGAATCATTGGAAATACATTTTCTTCTTTTTCAACTATCACATCCAGCAGATATGCGCCAGGATGATCTAGCATCTCATTGATTGCATTGGCTAGATGATCTCTGTCAGACACTTTCTGACCCTTGATTGAATATCCTTGGGCTATAGCAACAAAATCCGGGTTTTTCATCTCGGTAAACGAATATCTTTTTTCAAAGAATAACTGCTGCCATTGCCTTACCATTCCCAGGAATCCATTGTTTAATATGACAATCTTAACAGGGATTTCATACTGAAATATAGTACCCAGCTCCTGCAAGGTCATTTGAAAACCACCATCTCCGATAATTGCCACCACCGGCCGATCGGGCTGTCCAACTTTTGCTCCCATTGCTGCAGGTAGTGCAAATCCCATGGTTCCCAACCCTCCACTGGTAATATTGCTGTGTGGGTACTTGAAATTATAATAGCGAGAAGCTACCATCTGGTGTTGTCCAACGTCAGTTACAACAATCGCTTTCCCTTCAGTAGCCTCTGAAATATGTCTGATCACCTCACCCATACGCAGACCCTCCGTTTGAGGAAATAAGGCTTGAGTAATTACCTTTTCCACTTCAATTTTATAAAGATCATTGAACCTGCTCAACCATGATTCATGGAGATTTTCAGCTACCAGAGGCAAAAGGGCCTCAAGAACCTGTTTGGCATCTCCTACTAATGGTACATCTGCTTTAACATTCTTGTCGATCTCAGAAGGGTCAATATCAATATGAATTATTTTTGCCTGACGGGCATATTTTGTTAAGTCGCCGGTTACACGGTCATCAAAACGCATACCCACGGCAATTAATACGTCGCACTTATTGGTCAATATATTGGGGGCATAGTTCCCGTGCATACCCAACATCCCAACATTCAATTCATGGCTATTTTCTAAGGCTGACAGGCCCAATATAGTCCAGGCTGTAGGTATATTGGCTTTTTCAATAAACTGGCGTAAAACATCTTGTGCATGTGCTATCAAAACACCTTGCCCTAACAATAAGAATGGGCGCTTCGCACTATTGATAAGCGAAGCCGCTGCCATTAAATTCTCTTCTCTTATCTTAGGAACCGGATGATAGGTCCTGATTTCTGTACATTTTTTATACTCGAATTCCATGGAGGCAAATTGAGCATCTTTTGTGATGTCAATGACTACCGGTCCGGGGCGTCCTGTTTTTGCTATATAAAATGCCTTAGCTAGAATTTCAGGGATCTCTTGAGGATCTGTTATCTGATGATTCCATTTTACCACCGGCATAGATATTCCTATTACATCCGTTTCCTGAAATGCATCAGTTCCCAAAAGGTTTGAAGGAACCTGACCGGTAATACAAACTATCGGTGTACTGTCGGTTTGGGCATCTGCTATACCTGTTATCAAGTTGGTTGCTCCAGGCCCTGATGTTGCAAAAACCACTCCCACCTTATTGGATACCCTTGCTAAACCCTGGGCGGCATGTATGGCTCCTTGCTCATGGCGAACTAATATATGATTCACTTTGTCCATATAATGATACAGGGCATCGTAAATCGGCATAATTGCACCTCCCGGGTAGCCAAATATTG
Source organism: Flammeovirgaceae bacterium (assembly GCA_003232185.1). Classification (GTDB taxonomy): domain Bacteria; phylum Bacteroidota; class Bacteroidia; order Cytophagales; family Cyclobacteriaceae; genus SZUA-3. The sequence continues at coordinate 7,251 of QIMC01000005.1, forward strand.
TATCAACTCCTTCAGCCAGCAATGAGCATATCACTGCTTCTGCGCCTGACATGGTTTTCGATTTCGTACTGACTTGTTTTCTGTTTACTAATGTTTCCATGATTTAGTTATCAGTAATACAACCTTGCGATGCGGATGAGACCGCTTTTGCATATTTGTAGAGTATACCTTGCTTTTCTTTTAACACCGGGGCAGTCCAAGCTGCTCTTCGATGTTCAATTTCTTCTGGTGAAAGATCAACCTCTAATTTATTGTTGATGGCATCAATAGATATGACATCTCCATCCTGTATTAGTGCGATCAGGCCACCATCCTGAGCCTCGGGAGTTATATGTCCAACCACAAACCCGTGGGTTCCGCCACTAAACCTGCCATCCGTTATTAGGGCCACATTTTGACCCAATCCAGCGCCCATAAGAGCTGCTGTTGGTTTCAACATTTCAGGCATTCCGGGTCCACCTTTGGGACCCTCGTATCGAATCACTACTACTGCTCCAGGTTGTACCAGGCCATCTTTTATTCCCTGGTTAGCCTCGAATTCACTATCGAATACTTTTGCTTTGCCGGAAAACTGCTCCCCTTCTTTTCCAGTAATTTTGGCCACAGCACCCTCTTTTGCCAAGTTTCCGTACAGTATTTGTAAATGACCTGAAGGTTTAATCGGCGACTCCACGGGATGAATCACAGACTGCCCCTTTTTCAAACCGGGAAGTTCCGAGATATTCTCTGCCAATGTTTTTCCGGTAACAGTAAGGCAATCACCATGTAGAAACCCCTCACTCAACAGCATTTTCATAACTGCCGGTGTTCCTCCTGCTAGGTGTAAATCTTCCATTAAATACTTGCCACTAGGCTTAAGGTCAGCTAAGTAGGGAGTCCGATCACTCATTCTCTGAAAGTCCGCCAAAGTAACCTCCAACTCAAGTGATCTGGCGATGGCTAGCAGGTGCAAAACAGCATTGGTGGAGCCACCAAGAGCCATTATTACTGTGAGGGCATTTTCCAAAGCATCTTTGGTAACAATGTCTCTGGGTTTAATATCTTGTTGCAACAGGTAATAAATGCTTTCGCCGGCTGCTACACACTCACGCTTTTTCTCTGGACTAACTGCAGGATTAGAAGCTCCGTAAGGAAGACTCATTCCCATTGCTTCCAGTGCGGAGGCCATGGTATTTGCAGTATACATACCCCCGCAAGCGCCCGCTCCCGGACAGGCATTTCGAATTATACCCTTTAGCTCATCCTCTGAAATTTTTCCTGCATATCTTTCCCCCAGGGCCTCAAATGCTGAAACTATATCCAATTTCCGGTCATGATACCTTCCCGATGCTATGGTACCGCCATATACTATGATTGCAGGACGATTAAGGCGTCCCATGGCCATCATGGCGCCAGGCATATTCTTGTCGCATCCAACCACAGCTATCAAACCGTCATAGCTCTGCGCATTTACTACTGTTTCAATGGAATCGGCTATTATGTCCCTTGAGGGTAATGAATAGCGCATGCCAGGTGTTCCCATAGACATCCCGTCACTGACTCCAATGGTATTAAACACCAAACCAATCAAGTCATTCTCCTGTACACCTTGCTTGACCTGTTGGGCCTGGGTATTCAGGTGCATATTGCATGGATTGCCTTCATAACCGGTACTGACAATTCCAATTTGTGCTTTTTCCAAATCCTCGGTACTCAAACCAATGGCGTGCAGCATGGCTTGAGCAGCCGGCTGAGAGCTGTCTTGTGTTAGTCGTTTACTATATTTATTAATCTCTTGTTTCAAAATTGTACTAATTAAACCAATGTAAAATCTCTATATTCGTTGTTAACTACCCTTTGTCGATACATTAGAAATAAGCTATAAGCTACCGTATCCTCCCAATCCATGGCGAAGTCATGACCTCCAATTGACTTTATTCCAGCAATCTCAGCTGCAGTACCGGTAAAAAATGCAGCATCCGCATCAACAAGCTCTTCTGCGGTAAATTGCTTTTCCACAACCTTATATCCTATCTCCCGGGCATAACTGATCACGGTAGCTCTGGTGATTCCAGGCAATATGTCTCCGGCAGGAGGTGTATATAATACTTCATCCTTTTCATAGAAAAAGTTCGCTCCAGGGCCTTCAGTTACATAACCATCAGAATTCAGCAACAAAGCTTCATCAAATCCCTTGGACTTGGCTTCCATAGTAGCCAGTATCGAATTTGTATAATGGCCATAGATCTTTGTATCCGCTGGAATAGATTCATGGCTTGGTTTTTCATAACTGGATATCATTACCTTTAGCAGGTCGCTTCCCAGATACCTTTCCCACTCCCAGGCCGCCATTAAAAGAAAGACCTCCTTGGTCTCTGATAATTCGGTATCGGCTCCCAAATAGACTAATGGTCTGATGTAAGCATTATTTAAACGATTCTTGCTTAATAATTGATGGGCAATTTCAATTAAATCTTCAGAGGTGTGATCTATGTCAATAGACATTTTGGAAGCAGAATAGTGTAAACGGTCGAAATGCTGCTTGGCTTTAAATATCTGCGGTCCGGTATTGGTAGCATAGGCGCGAAGCCCATCAAACGCACCGTTCCCGTAATGAAGGGTTTGACTGAATAAGTTACCCATCGCATCTGTAGCATTCAGCCACTTTCCATTCAAATAAAAAACATTGTCTCTGCTAAAATACATGTCCTATGTCACCAATAGTTTTTTACTAGCCTTATATAAAAAAAGCGCCATCCCGGTAGGAATGGCGCTTTTTTTTGTATCTCTCGGATCACTTATACCACTCCTGCTCTAGTGCTCTAATCAGCACACTAGTAATAAGCACGGAAGTAATGATATAAGTACCTGTCATGGTTCTTTTATGGAAAAAAAAATTCATAATCCTAACGCTTTAATAACTTTTTGCCCTCACAGGAACATCTTCTAATATAAACCGAGCTACCGCATCCCCAACTTCTATGGTGCCATAACTACTGCCCGAACTCAGGTCTTCAGTTAATATTCCTTCTGCTATACACCTTTCAACCGCTCTGACGATACAGGCAGCCTCTTGTTTCATTTCATAGACAAGGTATATTCCAACATCATGGCTACTGATAAAATTGCCGCCATAGGATTGGCTCTATTCATACCGGCAACTTCTGGATATGATCCATGAATTGGTTCGAAGAGTGATAAATTAGCTCCCAACGAAGCTGAAGGAAGCATCCCAAGGGAACCTGTGATCACAGAGGCCTCATCGGTAATAATATCCCCAAACATATTTTCCGTCAGAATCACATCGAATCGTCCCGGGTTTTGAATCAGTTGCATTGCTGCATTATCCACAAAAATGCAATCCAGGGTAATTTCAGGATAGTCCAATGCACATTCATTGACTGTTTCCCTCCACAGTCGACTAGTAGCTAATACATTGGCTTTGTCTACCAGAGTTAATCTTTTATTTCTGGAACCAGCTGCCTCGAATGCTAATTTGGCAATTCTGATAATTTCCTCTTTGGAGTATATACAAGTATCAAATGCCTTGGTCCCATCCTCACTTCTTCCCTGAGGTTCTCCAAAATAAATTCCCCCGGTTAATTCCCTGAATACTACAAAATCTACGTTTGCTACCCGCTCTTCTTTGAGAGGTGAAATGTGCAAAAGTTTTTTATAACTTTTTACCGGCCTGACGTTGGCGAATAAGCCCAGTTTTTTTCTCATGGAAAGCAACCCCTGTTCCGGGCGGACTTTGGCATTGGGATCGTTGTCATATTTGGGGTCTCCAATAGCCCCAAACAAAATGACATCCGAGTTAAGACAAAGGTTTTCGGTCTCCTCAGGAAAAGGATTTCCAGTGGCATCAATTGCTACCGCTCCAATTAAGCCATG
>QIMC01000132.1 GCA_003232185.1 Flammeovirgaceae bacterium
TCAGTTGACATGGTCCAATAGATCAATTCCCTATTTTTACCCAATCCAATCTGGGCCCCATTAAAATCCAGCCAGTCGGCTGTGTGAAACCACCTTGAGGAAGAATTGAACCCCTTGGGATGGTAGGTCATCAGGGTTGAATTATAATCAGCAGAATGGTCAAATTTTGTTATTCCATTAACCCCGTCAGCCACTCCCTCAGCCATGGAATGCCAGCCCTCCATTCCCATCTCACTAATTCTTGTAGTATCATCAGGATTCACATCGATTCCGCCGCCCCAAATGATATTGGGCTTGTCCTTGAAGAATAATCCAATTGCATTGCCATAAGCGTATGCTTCGGGAGGGGTTTTGACGTAGGGCATACCCTCGTCTTTTCTCCCTGGAGAACCATATACCAGGAATACATAAAAGCCCCGTTCGGCCGCCTGATCGATCACCCATCCAAGATGGTTCCAGTAAGGAGGATTGAGTCTGGTTGGGTCTTTATCAAGGTAAGGTGTGTCTCCAAAATAATTTTTAAAGTCATTTAAGGCCCACTTATTGGCTGTCATCAAATGGATGACATTGAGTTGCTTTTCGTTAGCATCATCTAAGAAAAACAGCACATCTCCGCGGCTAATGTTCTGATGTAATGTCCAAGAGGTGCTGCCCATCCAAAAGAAAGGTTGGCCATTCTTTTGCTGGAGAAAGTGCCCGTCCGGAGAGACCTCTAGCCCCCATTGCCGGTCTTGCGCAGAGCTATAATTGCCAATGCCCAGGCATATCAGGAATAAGCAAAAACTTAATCTAATATTCTTCATTTTACATAATTATTACTGTCAAACCCACTTTTTAAACAACCTGATTTTATAATTAATTGAGGTTCAGGAATTTTATTACTTGTCAATCGGAATTTCCACCTCGCAAACAATCAATATACCATTGATCAAAACCAGCCGTGTCTACCTCAGGGGGGGAATAGGGGCCTGGGGCATATCTTCCCGACTCAATTCCTTTTTGATTGTTTGTGATCGCCTTCCAATCCTGTCCTGCGGTAATGCTCCAAAAAGCTGTGAGCTTTTCAAGCTCATAGTCTTTCCCTTCAACCGCATCCCCGTCAACCAAAAATGTAGTATCAATCATACAATGGGTTGCATCGATTGGTGTAATGCGCAAAGCCCACACATAATCACTAACGCAATCCATCCAACAATTGGGAAGTGTGACCAGTCCTACCACACCATTATTATGATCCTGATGGCTTCCCATAATGGACGAAACCGGATTCCCATCCAAACTATAGCTTTCAAATCCTTCTTGCAAGGGATAGCGTATGGCATAGTGAGAAGAATTTCCCCGGAAATCAACGGTATCTACTGCCAACCCTTTTTGAGCCCATTCTTTTTCGCTGATCGCCAAATATGCTACCCTATCTTCATCTTCCATCAGGTTGGAAGTATCCACCGCCTTACAATACTCAGGATGGGTCGGTCCACAATGGTAACATTCACGGAAGTTCTCGGCAATGAGCTTCCAGTTTCCGTTAAGCTCATATCTGTCGCGGTAGGCCACTTTTGATCTTCCAAATTGAAAAGGTTTCAAAAATGGGCCTAGTTCATTGGCTATTTCGTTAAATGATGGTGGATTATCAGATAAAGAGATAAAGATAACCCCTTCAACTATTTCCAAATTAGCGGCATGCAGGCCAAATTTGGATTTGTCAAAACCTTCTGGCATCATCCTGGCGTTCTTAAGATTTCCATTTTTTTCGTAAACCCAAGAATGATAAGGGCATATAAAATACTTGGTATTTCCTTTTTCTTCGGTACAAATAGCTGAACCTCTGTGCCTGCAGGTATTATGATGGGCAAAGATTTTATTTTCGTCACCACGAATGATTATAATTGAATCATTTAGTACATTATATACGAAGTAATCCCCTGGGTTTGGTATTTCTGAGGTAAAACCTGCAAACAACCATTTCTTCATCCAAATGTGTTCAATGTCTGCCTTAAAAACTTCATTACTTGTGAAAAATTCTTGTTCCAAACTCCATCCTTTTCGATACCCAGATAATACTGATTCTAGTGTTTTCATAATTTCCTTTTTTATTTCCTGCTATCACTGCCCAACCACCTGACCGGGTTCCCTATTCTCTTTGCCTTTACGGTTAGTCAATTTATCACCTAACTGATCTCTCATGCCTTCCGCAAGAGCATCTAATCGAGCCACCACCTCAGGATATTTCTCCGCCAAATTTATAGTTTCACCCTTATCACTTTTAAGATCATAAAGCTCCAACCCAATCTTCTTTTCATAACTTTCACCTGGCAAACCGTCATTTCTGGGGGTGATTCCTTCTACTGAATTGTAGGCGTGGGGGAAAATCAATTTCCAATGATCTGCCATCACTGCTTGTAACTCATCCCTTCTATAAAAGAAATATGCTTCATGTGGGTTTTTAGTGCCTGCTGTATCGAGCAACATGGGCAATATATTTTTCCCATCTATTTCCAGATTCGGTAATTCGGCCCCTGCTATTTTGGCTATTGTTGGTAGTAAGTCAATGGTCATCGCCGGTTCATCACTCACCAATCCGGCTGGTATTTTGGCCGGCCACCTCATAATAAAAGGTACCCGTTGGCCTCCTTCAAAACTTGAAGTTTTTGCTTCCCGTAATGGAAATGCAGAACCAGCATGTCTCCCGTATCTCAACCATGGGCCATTGTCGGATGTAAAAATCACTATGGTATTTTCAGCTATACCAAATTTGTCCAGCGCCTTTAGAATCTCTCCCACGGACCAATCTATTTCCATTATTACATCGCCATAAATGCCATTTTCAGACCGTCCGTTAAATTTGTCAGAGACTGCTAAGGGTACGTGAGGCATACTGTGAGCTACATATAAAAAAAATGGTTGCTCTTTGTTTTCTTCTATAAACTTCAAAGCATGTTCTGTATACCATGTTGTCAATTGAGTTATATCAGGGTCGAATTCAATTATTTCCTCACCTTGTATCAGGGGTAGGGGTGGAAAATTGTATCTAGTCCCATGCCATGGGTGATTGGGCCACATATCGTGAGAGTAGGGGATGCCGAAAAATTCGTCAAATCCCTGACGGGTTGGAAGAAATTCCGGATGATGGCCTAAATGCCATTTACCGTAAATGGCTGTTTTATATCCTAAGGGCTTTAAAAGTTCCGCAATGGTCGTTTCGTTAGGGTTTAGTCCAATTTCCTGATCAGGCGTTAAAGCACCTCGTATCCCTAACCTGGCAGGATAGCATCCTGTTAGTAGAGCGGCTCTGGAGGCTGAACAAACCGATTCCGCAACATGAAAATTAGTGAGCATGATCCCTTCATCAGCCATCTTATCCAGATTTGGCGTCTTAAAACCCTTTGCACCAAAGCGTCCAACATCGGCGTATCCCTGATCGTCAGTGAAGATCAGGATGACATTTGGCCGGTTATTTTGTGCGTTCGAATCAACATTTTCCTGCTGCGGGTTTGACTGGCAAGAAATAAAAACTACTGCTATAACGATAAAGGGAATATGAGGAAATTTGATCATTTTTGAATTTTTTGAGAAAGTGAGCAACTATTTATCGCTATTCGTTTAATAAGCCTCGCAAATATTTAGAGGCTTTTATGGCAGCAACGGCCGGGTCTCCTTCCGGAGCCAGCACTACTGAACCTGTTTCCGGTAGGTGCACTTTGCGCAAAGTACTGATCAAATGAGGCCAGTCCAGTCGATCATTCTTTGCCATAACACCTGGAGGCCATCGGCTAGGGTCATACAAGTGTATATGCCTGGCCTGCCCCTTGGTTACCTGTATCCCATGTTCGATCGAGGGTTCGTCATTTGCAAGCTGGTAGGTATCCAGCATTACGCTAAAACCTGGACTATCTATTTTGTTCACCCAACCCATGACCTCCTCCATGGTATTTGCAAAGTTTGTATACTCTGACTCTGCCGCCTCCAGCATTACTACGGTTCCGGCTCTTTCAGCATGTTGCGCCAGCTGCTTAAAAATGTCAGCGGCAATCTCTGATTCCTCTAATTTGCTCACATTGGATATACCCTTCCCGCGGGCAATACCCAGGCCAACAGGGGATTTAAAATGTCCCGCGAAATCAATAATTCCTTTAAATGCTTCCAAGGACCTGTCCCGAATCTTTATATCTTCATGCAGCAGTGCCATATTTTGTACTGCCATACGCCCTGAGTTTACTACAGTTAATGCTACACCCTCATTATCCAAGGCAGTGCTAAACCTTATAGGGTCGGGGATATTCTCAGGGTCGGGCATGAACTCAACCCCATCATAACCCCACTTGTTGATACTGGTAGCAATCTGCTCAGGAGTACCGGTAAGTACTTTCACAATAAATCCCAGATCTTCAATGTCCGGAGTGGATGAAAAAATGCCCAGTCTTAATCGCTTCACTATATTTTCTTTATTTCCAATTTAATTTTGTCTAAGAGAAGGAGAAAAACTCATATTCCCTTCCTTCATTAACTTCCTGCCACTTTCCAGATGTAATTGCAGTGTTGACAGGGCTCCCTTTTTGTCTTTTTTAATTAGACATCGGGCTATTTTCAGGTGTTGCTTAATAGCAAGCGAGCAAACCTTCTGGGTTAATTTATTCATCTTCCTTTGGTAATGAATAATCATGGAAATCATGATAAAGGAATTCGTGAAATAACGGTTTCCGCAGGCTTCCAGCAGTGTGTGGTGAAATTTCTTATCAAGTTCCGGTAACTTTTCCTGATACTCCAGGGGCCTGGATTGCAGCTCCAGGTGCGCTTGAATTAACTCACTCAATCTTTCCCATATGTCATTTTGTGAAGGAAGTAAAATAATGTGTTGCACTGCGAAGGTTTCCAGCAATTCCCGCATTTGGTAGAGCTCATCAATCATTTGATCAGTAAAGGAAATCATACGCCATTTCTGACGAGGCGCTTTTTGAATTATTCCCAATTGACGAACCTTTATTAGCACTTCCCTTACTGTGCCGGTGGTACAACCAAACTCTTTGGCTAACTGTAATTCTGAAAATTGGGCGCCTGGTTCAAGATCGTTATTTGACAATTTATTTAGGAAAAGGTTCTCTACTAAATCGCTTTTAGAAAGTTCTGCCCCATTAAGATGGTAATAGTCTTTCTTAAGGGGTCTATTAATTATGATTCTGGAGCGCCCTTCTATTTTAAGTACTCTTGAAGGTAGGTTATCAATGATTTTCCGAATGGTGGAGCGGCTCACTCCAAACTTTTCACCCAAAAAGCTTTCCGGCTCCAAAGACCGGGGCAAATCATTATACTGGGAAATATGATCCAGTATTTTATTTGAGACGGATTGTATCAAAGGGCTGACCATGGATAAGTATTTTGTGTTTATTATCAATAATTATCTAATTGCATTTTGTACGTAAAATACAACTATATATATTAACAACAAATTATTTTACACTAATTGAATAGAAAATTAATAACCTGTGTGACTTGGTACTATAAATAACCATCCTTTGTTCAGAACAAACGAAGTAACCATCGGCTAAACAAGAATAACATTGGAAGTGGTGGCCCTCTATATTATAGATACTACTCAAGCATCTTTATCGGACTCATAAGCTGCCTATATCAATCCTGATTGGTTAACTTATCATCACTACCCAACCTGCCAGGTCCCCTATTCTCTTTACCTTTACGGTTAACCAATTCATCTCCTAATTGATCTCTTATGCTTTCTGCAAGGCCCTTTAATCGTTTTACCACTTCAGGATATTTCTCAACTAAATTTGTAGTTTCACTCTTATCATTTTTGAGGTCGTAAAGAAACGAAATGTTGTTTTATAGTATCTGATGAAACTTGCCAAAGTCTAAACCCAAGAGGTCTATTGTCAAAATTTTCACTGGTAGTTTCACCACTTACTAGTTGAATGTTTTCATAGTTATTAATCACTAACTTATGTGTATGACCAGATAAGTATGCTTTAACATTGTTTTTCTTAAATAATTCTAATATCTCTTTCCTCTTAACCAGTGGTAAATTAAAATAATTCTCTTCTTCTTCAGGGAATTCATTATATAAGGGATAATGTCCAATAACAAACACTGGATACTGTTTACTGTTTTGAATCTTAAGTGTTTCTTTAAACCAATTATCATGTTTTTCTGACTCCTCCTTGACATTGACTTTCCATAATTGAGTGTTTGTTACAATAAATGAATATCCTTTATTTTGGAATTCATAATAATCTTCTCCGATAATTTTTCGGTAATAACTAAGTGTTGTGTCATTTGGAATATTTCCTACATCATGATTTCCTGAAGCTACATAGCAAGGCATCTTAAATCCTCGCATAATTTTTAGGAAATCAGAATATGAACTATCATTTTGATCATGAACAAGGTCACCGCATATTACAGTAAAGTCAATATTGAGTTCATTTATTTGTGTAACAGCCTTTTTGAATGTTCTTAAATCATGCTCGTAACCTCCCATTCCTAATTGAGTATCGCATAATTGCACAAAAGAGAAAGGCTCTTGCTCTGTTTCTATACAGGAAATGTTGAAGACAAGTACTGCAATTATTATATATTTATTGAACAATAAATTCATACTATTGTATCTATAAATTCCGAAATAGTACCATTTCTTGAAGAAACCGGCTGATATCCGAAAGATGAATTCCCAGGTCAGCTATTAATAATTTTTCTATTTTTTCAGTAAATGAAGAATGACATTGACACCGCCTGATGGTGAGGTCATTGATATTCTGTCCCCTCCTTCTATTGTTTCTCCTTCGATAAATTCACCCAGTTGAGGATTAAACCATTCAGATGTAAAGTCACCTGTGATACCCGAAAGATCAACCTCAACGGTTTTATCCTCAGGAAGGTATATTAGATATTCGGTTCCTTTATTGGCTAGGCAATAAGCTGATGACACCAGCGTTGTATCAGGCTTCATGGATATCAGATCAATACGGTTTGCCAGAAGCAGCGTATATCCCATACTTTTGCGCAGTGGATCGACCCAGTCAGGATCAAGGGACTTGGGAGCCAACACTTTTCCATCATCAGTATCCATTAAGATTGGGTTCAATCCTCTAAAAAAGCTTTTCCAAACCCAGGACTCATTTCCCCCTAGCCCCCATAGATGATCGGTATCCGATATAATAATTTTTCGCCCATCGCCAATCGGTGGATTATCACGGTATCCACCTTCCTTATTTGGTGATATCCAATCTGCCGGACTATCAAACAGATTCTGGTTATTACCCCCTTTTTGTTGAAAAGTCATACCAACCGGATGTTGTTTGGGCAAATTTTGCTCATATTCCTTGATGAAATTAACCATTTCGTATTGCCAGTCAGTGGAAAGGCCAGGAGATTCGTTGGAAATTTCATAAAGTACATTATCGAATTCATTGACTAAATTAATTACTCTTTTTACATACTCTTTTTGTATGGCCGTCACATCACTATTTGCAAGCGATTGAATCTCAAGACCTTTACCATCTCCATCGACATCTCCAACTATTCCATTAATGTTATTAGCCGGATGAAAGGGGTGGTTTTCGTACGCTTTTGGTGCAAATTGGATCCCCCAGCCTTCGAATAACATAATGGAAACGTAAATCCCATATTCCCCGGCCATTTCGATGCGCTCGATCAACCGCTTAAAATACACCTCATTAAATTTTGTTACATCAAACTTTGGTTTACCATCAATTGCATTGCCCGGACCTGTACGCGCCCAGCGGTGAGGATATACTGTAAGGTTTTGTGGATTATTTATTGGGTTTCTACCTGTTTCCCAATTTAGCAGTTCCCATGCCCATAGTCGCATAAAATTGAAATTGGATTTTTTCATCCATTTTACGTATGCGATGTAATCAAAATCAGGTTGACTATCTGCGGATTTCATTTCTACAAGGTTGTTCCAGGTATGTGACCCAGTGAGATATATGGCATCACCCCGGTCATCGGTGAAATACCTTGGGTTATGCTCGCTAACACGCAAAGGCCCATGCATTCCTTTTGTAGGTACTTGTGCATATAGGCTGGAGGTTAATAAAAATATCAATAACAAGGGAATCAATGGTTTCATCATGTGTGTTTATTAAAAATGTGTAGTTTATTAAAAACGCCTTTGCTTTTCATTGCAAAAACAGGTCGACATTATCTTGAGTTACCACAAAGACACCTGTGTTTACCAGGTATGGAACATTTGAAATTCCCGCATACCTCTGGTTATTAGTGATCATATTTAGCCCGTGGGCCATGTTATATAAAAACTCTGCGCCATACCAGGTGAAAAGTTCTCGCTTCTGGCATACCAACAACTGTATTACTCCTTCCTGAAGGAGACTTAAAAGTTCCGGTTCATAATTGACACTGGTGAGCTTAATACTCCCGGCTTTACCTGCTTCTTTGATGGCAATTGCCGCGCCCAATCCACTCATGGGGGTAAATGTGCATATTCCCGAAAGATCGGGATGAGCACTGATAAGATCTGAAGTTATCCGGACAGCAGTTTCCACATTGGCTTTATCATCAAATTTTCC
>QIMC01000179.1 GCA_003232185.1 Flammeovirgaceae bacterium
ACATTAATTAAAAAGGGTAAAATTGCCAAATTGATCCACCGGGGGAGCAGGCCGGATCATTGACGGTAAGTCTAATTGAACAGAATTGATTAATGGCGATACTGTATACATGCCCATTTGCTCAGAAGGGTAGGGTTGCAACATCTCCAGTAAGTCATCAGTCGAACTATTTTGATCAAGCCAGGCAGAGACATTGTGGTCAGGCAGAATAGCTGGCATAACCTTGCAAACAGTGGCCAGTAGGTCGTTGGCAGGGGTAGTAACAATTGAAAAAGTATGTACTATCTCGTCAGATTCATCTTGATACTCTTCCCATAACCCTGCCATGTAGAATGGAATTTCCTGATTGAGGAATATTCGGTAAGGAATACGACTTTTTTTTCCTATGCTCTTCCAGCAATAAAAACCATCGGCTGGGACCAGGCATCGGTGACTAGCCAGTGCCTTTCTATAAGTTAGCTTTTTATTTAGGTCATCTTTTGCCGTATTGATCAGTTTACTGCTTATTGTCTTGTTACGAGACCATTTTGGGGCAATTCCCCAATAGAAAAATGAAAACCCATTGGTGTTTTCACTGGTAATGACGGGAAGTAACTGACTGGGGGCGGCATTGAATCTGGGCGTATAATGATCGGTTACTTCCACTTCTGGAAACCGTTCTGCTAATACCTCCATAGAAGCCGAAATACTATATCTATCAAGCATAAAGCTTAAAATTAACCATTTCCTGACAAAACCTACAATGCAAATCGTCTATCTGTTCATATAATTCCATGAAAGGGCTTCAGACCAATAGGAATTTGGCAAATCCCTATCTGCAAATCCACAATGGCCGCCTTTCAATGGGGTTAACAATTCAACAAAATGGTGTGCTTTTGTCAATTTATAGGGATAACAAGAAGGAGCAAGAAACGGATCGTTCTGTGCATTAATGATCATAGTGGGGATCTGTATGTTAGTTATATAACGTTGAGCGCTACAATGTTCATAGTAGTGAAGGGCATTTTTAAAACCATGGATGGGCGCAGTAAAAAATTCATCAAAATCAATTAATCGGTGGATCTTATTCAAGGATTTTAGATCGAATTGACCAGGAAAATACTTGGATTTTTTCTTCACCTTTTCTTTTAGCTGTTTGAGAAAACGCCGGTTGTAGACTCGATTGATACCCTTGGAAATTTTTATACAACTAGCGTAAAGATCAGTGGGAACAGAAATCCCAATTGCCTTGCAAATAATTTCTGGGACATTGGCTCCTCTTTCTCCTAAGTATTTTAACATAAGATTGCCACCCAAACTAAACCCTAACAGGTGAATTTTAGTAAAATTGTAATGATCAGAAACGTGGGTTATTACTGTATCTAAATCATCGGTGGCTCCGCTATGATAGAACCTGATTTTCCGATTGACCTCATCACTACATCCTCGATAGTTCCAAGCCAAGACATCCCAGCCATTACTTTTAAAATGATTTGCCATACCTTTTACATAGGCTCTGGACGAGTTACCCTCCAGGCCATGGCATATTATCAGTAGATTGGTTCCTTCACCTTTGCCCCAGTCCAAATCCAAAAAATCGCCGTCTGGAGTATTGATTCGTTCCCGGTGATAGTCGAATCCTGCAGATTTTCTGAAGATAGCGGGAACAATAGTCTGCAAATGACCATTAAACTGTATGAGGGGTGGCTTTATATCCCGGAGGTATTTGGTCACGTTTGATATGAATTGGTAATTTTGATTATTTTCGGTACAGTTTTAAAGATAGTAAATGAATATCCAAATCATCAAACTCAGGATTAGTGCAGTCCTGCTGATGTGGCTGGCTGCCGTTGGGAGCATCCAGGCGCAGGTAAGAGTTGGTCTCAATGCTCCTGATATTTCCTGGAATCAGATTGATGCTCCGAATTACCAGGTAATCTTCCCGTCTGCCCGCCAACAAGATGCCTTTAGGGTTGCGAATATGTTAGATTATATATTGGCTCATGATAGCCTGAACCTAAGACATCCTGAAGTAAAGGTGCCTATAATACTGCAGAATCAAACGGTTATTTCCAATGGGTTCGTAACCACCGCCCCATTTCGATCGGAGTTCTTTTTGAACCCTCCACAATTTCAATTCGCAGGAGTAACACTTTGGGTAGATTTGTTAACTATTCATGAATACAGACATGTACAGCAAATAGCCAATGGCAGGGTTGGGTTTGCCGGGAAATTATTAAGAACTCTTTTTGGGCAATCGGGCTGGAGCTTTTACTATGGTGCAATACAACCCAATTGGTTTTTGGAGGGAGATGCGGTATATGCTGAAACGGTGTATTCCAAAGGCGGGAGAGGTAGAAGTCCGGACTTTGAGCGTGAATATCGGGCTTTACGACTATCTGGGATCAACTATAATTATGAAAAAGCCTCATTTAGGTCGTTCAAGGACTTTGTGCCAAGTCATTATAATTTAGGTTACCACATGACCACCTATGCTCGTAGAAATTACGGAAGGAATGTTTGGGATAGTGTTTTGTCAGAGGTTTACTCTAAGCCGGGACTGTATCGGTTCAGCAAGGCGGTGAAAAAGTTTACCGGACTTTCCACCAAAGAACTTTACCATGCTGCCATGATTGACCTCGATGTCTGGTGGAAAGAGCAAGACGATAAGGTAAATCCATTAAATGACCAGTTGATCACTGATAAGTCAAATAAAGTTTTTACTAGTTATAGATACCCCAACTACCTCAGTGATAGCATTCTGGTGGTACAAAAATCTGCCTTGAATCAAATACGCACCGTATATCAAATTAAAGATGGTGCCGAATCCAGGCTTTTCACTCCAGGAGTAGGACTTGGAGATCACTATAGTATTGGTGGCGGAAAAATGGTATGGAGTGAAATAAGGTCTCATCCAAGATGGTCCAATGAAACCTACAGCGTGATTCGGTTATTTGATTTCGAATCGGGAAGGCTTCGGAAGATTAGCTCCAAAAGCAAACTAAATGCTCCAGGGTTATCACCTAATGGCAAATGGATAGCGGCAGTAGAAGTAACTACTGCTGGTGAAGTTAGCTTGGTAATAATTGAGACCAGCACAAGAAACGAGCAACAAAGGGCGGTGGTGCCAGTTGGCGATTTTGTATCTTTCCCAAGGTGGAAAGATGATAATAGGACTGTAGTTGTAGCCGGAAGGAACCTAACAGGTAATTTCCTGCGGGCATATGATACGATGCATAAATCATGGAAGGATCTTGGCTCATCAATGGGCGGTACCATAGATCGAATCTTTCCAAAAGGAAAGTATGTATACTACTCCAGTTCACTCACCGGTATCCAAAATATATTTGCACTTGATACTTCTACCACAGAGACTTTTCAATTAACCAATAGCCAATTTGGTGCCTTTGATCCAGCAGTTTCACCTAACGGGAAAAAATTAGCATATAGTGATTATACCGCAAATGGTTTTCAAATTAAGGAGGTATTATTGACTGATGCGCTATGGCTGCAACCAGTTGGTTCGGTGAATCTGGGATCAAACTATTTTCAAAAAATGATGGCGACAGAAATGGGTGATATTACCACCAAAGTGGCTAATAAAAGTTACCCTACCAAGCCTTATAGGCTTTTCACAAAAGGTCTGTTGAATATTCACTCGTGGTATCCTTATGTCACTACTGAGGAGTTTGGTATCGGTGTACTCTCGAAGAACTTAATGAGTACCATGGCCATCACCGGGCAATTTACCTATAATACCAATGAGAACAGTTGGAAGACTTTAGGTCGATTGAGTTATGGCCCCTTTTTCCCTATTTTGGATGTGGAGGTTAGTACGGGACAAAGGCAGAGTGCTAACATGGTGCGTACCACCGATACCCTAAGTATTATTGGATATGCCGGTAACTGGCGGGAGCATGTTTTTGGTGCGGGAGTGAGATTACCTTTAAATATTACCCACGGCAATTACCCCTCCAATATTATTTTAAGTACTAAATACAAGCATTATATTGTTGATTACCTGGACAATATTACCGATCTGGTTCGTAATGAGAATTTTGGGGCCGTAGATTTGAATTTCAATTTTCAAAGAGCTCAAACCAAGGCACTTCAAAATATATTTCCCAGGTGGGCCCAGACTTTGGCTATTAACTATCAGGGAACGTTGGGGGAAAGCCAGAATGAAGGGGATATATTCACTGTGAACACTTCGCTTTTCTTTCCCGGTGTGGTTCGTAACCACTCAATATTCCTGACAGGAGGGTATCAGAGAGAAGAAATAGTTGATGCTTATCGATTTGAGGATTTATTTACAAATGCCAGGGGATATAGCAGCAGGCCATTCGAGCGTATTTTTCGAATTTCAGCAAATTACAGCTTGCCTATATGGTTTCCTGACCTTGCCATAGGGTCTCTGGCCTATTTCAAGAGGCTCAGAGGTAATATTTTTTATGATTACAGTGAAGGAAGGTTACTTGGAACAGATACCAGGTTAAGATCATACGGGCTGGAATTAATAACAGACTTCAGACTAATAAGATTGGTAGATGTTGGAGCTGGAATAAGAGTGGGCAGGAAAATCGATGATAGTGAATATTTTGTGGAATTAGTTATCGCAAATATCCGATTATAGCTAAAAAAAGATGGGTAATAAATAGCCTTTTTAAATGTTTGATAATGGAGGAAATAAGTATAATTTTAGGCCTTCAATTGATAAGAATAATATGGCAGAGGTAATTAGGATGCCCAAAATGAGTGACACCATGGAGGAGGGTGTGATTGCGGCTTGGTTGGTAAAGGAGGGAGACACAATTAAATCTGGAGATATTCTGGCAGAGGTGGAAACCGATAAGGCTACTATGGAATTGGAGTCCTATGAGGATGGGATATTATTGCACATTGGAGCAAAAGAGCAAGAGGCCGTGCCGGTAGATGGAGTTATTGCTATAATCGGAAAAAAAGGCGAAGACTTTCAGGCACTGTTAGAAGGAAATACCAATGTTGGTGGTGCAAAAAAAGAGGCACCTGAAGATGTTCCTGAAGTCGCAGTGGAATCTGATGAAGATATTGACACCTCTGGAATAAATGCATCGTTGATCACCATGCCCAAAATGAGTGATACCATGACAGATGGGACCATAGCATCCTGGTTAATGAAAGTTGGCGATCAGGTAGCATCAGGTGATATCTTGGCTGAAGTTGAGACGGACAAAGCAACTATGGAATTAGAGGCCTATGAGGATGGCACATTGCTTTATATCGGTGCGGAAGAAGGGGCGGTAGTACCTGTTGATGGAGTGATCGCCATTATAGGAGAAAAAGGTGCTAAATTTCAATTGCTGTTGGATGCACATAAGAATAAGCCCACTGCGGAAGTTAATGAAGTACCTAAGATCATAGAAGCAGCACCAACTGTTGAAGCTGCCCCATCAACTACACCAACTCAAGCCACGGTACCCATATCCAATGACTCAAGTGATGGAAAAAGGATTAAAGCATCTCCATTGGCCCGAAGATTGGCTAAGGAAAAAGGATATGATCTAAGCAGCATAGTGGGGTCAGCAGAGAATGGCAGGATCGTAAGGCGCGATGTGGAAAATTACCAACCTGATACTTCTACTGCCATACCGGCGGTAACTGTTCCTCAGGTTACAGGACAAGAGCAGTTCGAAGATGTTCCACTCAGCCAAATGAGAAAATCAATTGTAAAACATTTGAGTGATAGCAAATTTACCGCCCCTCATTTTTATGTCACCATGGAAATCAATATGGATAAGTCCATGGAGGCACGAAAAAGCTTAAATGAGATGTCTCCAGTGAAAATTTCATTTAATGACCTGATAATAAGAGCTACTGCAGCGGCAATCCGACAGAATCCTGGGGTAAATGTCTCTTACCTGGGGGATAAAATTCGCAGAAATCAACACATTCATATTGGGGTAGCAGTAGCAGTTGACCATGGCCTACTGGTGCCGGTAGTGAGGTTCGCGGACAATAAAAGCTTATCACATATTGCATCAGAAGTTAAGGAGTTGGCCAAAATGGCGGTAGAGAAAAAGTTACAGCCCCGGGACTGGGAAGGAAGCACTTTTACTATTTCCAACCTGGGCATGTTTGGAGTGGATCAGTTCACTGCAATAATTAATGCCCCGGATGCTTGCATATTGGCGGTGGGAGGAATAAAAGCCACTGCGGTAGTGAAGGATGGCCAATTGGTAGCTGGGAACATCATGAAAGTGACCCTAAGTTGCGATCACAGAGCAGTTGATGGTGCCATTGCAGCGGCCTTCTTAAGAACTTTGAAAGATATTCTGGAAGACCCAATTAGAATACTCATTTAAGCAATAGATTTTTATGAAATTACCAAAAATGAAGTCAACCACGGTCTTAGCGGTACTTCACGAGGGAAAACTTGCTATTGGGGCAGACGGCCAGGCTACCCTGGGAAACACTGTGGCCAAAAGCAATGTAAAAAAGATTCGAAAATTACAGGGAGGTGACATTCTAGTGGGGTTTGCTGGCTCTACCGCTGATGCTTTTACTTTATTGGATCGATTTGAGGAGAAACTAAGTAGCTACAGCGGAAATATGAAACGGGCAGCGATTGAGCTTGCTAAAGATTGGCGTACCGACCGGTATTTAAGACGACTGGAGGCGATGTTGATCCTGTCCAGTAAGACCGAAATCCTGATGGTTTCCGGCACGGGTGATGTGATTGAACCAGATAATGGTATTGCTGCTATAGGTTCGGGAAGCATGTATGCCCAATCAGCGGCATTGGCACTTAAAAAGCATGCCCCACAATTGAGTGCAAAAGATATTGTTACTGAAAGCCTTGGTATCGCTGCAGATATATGCATTTATACCAATCACCAAATTATAGTAGAAGTATTGTAGATGTATACTATTTATCATAATCCACGTTGCAGCAAGAGCCGGGAGGCTTTAGCCATGGTGGTTGAGACTGGTGACGAGATAGTCATCAAAGATTATTTAAAAACTCCTCCATCCAAAAAAGAACTGTCTCAGGTATTGGACAAGTTGAATAAACGACCACAAGAGATTATTCGAAAAAATGAACCCATCTTTAAAGAGCGATTCCGTGGCAAGGATTATTCAGATGATGAATGGATACAAATATTGATAGACCATCCGATCCTTATTGAGCGACCCATCGTCATTAAAGGCGAAAGGGCAGTGCTTGGCCGGCCGACCTCCAATGTAGCAAGCCTCCTGATCTGAATTACATCTCATTCCCGAGTTTCGTATGATAGAATATAGCAGCAGACCAATGGTCTGGTCTGCAGGCATTTTATTAAAAATATATTCATTATCCGGATAAAAATTACACAAGACTTAAAATAAGTTCTCCTTTTTGCATCCTTATATATGATTATTATTAGAAACTGAAGGACATAAATGACTACATTACCAAACAGTAATCTTTTAATAATTCAAAAACACAATAATAGTAATTTAGAAAAATCCTAATCCATGTAATGTTTAGGGGCTAGTTGACATATTATTGGGTATAATCTGCTAATATGCTATATACTATTTAAATCTTACTTCATCCCTTTTGTATAGCATGCATGATAACCTTACAGGCATCAATAATTTGCTCATTTTTAATAGTTAATGGTGGTGCAATTCTCATAGACCGGTCAGAAAACAGGAACCAATCAGTAATTACTCCTCCGTTTATGGTCTCATCGATGATGGGTTTCAGCACCTGGTAGCTTTCAAAATCTACCGCCATCATCAAACCTTTGTTTCGGATGGTCAAAATCTTATCGTGCACCAACCATTGTTTAAACAATTCAGCCTTTTGATCAACATTCACCATTAATTTTTCCTCTTGAATTACATTTATAGTGGCCAATGCAGCTATTGAGCTTAACGGATGACCTCCAAACGTGGATATATGTCCCAATACCGGTTCGCAGGTCAAAGTCCTCATTATTGTCCGGGATGAGATAAATGCCCCAATAGGCATACCGCCACCCATTCCCTTTGCGCAAACCACAATATCTGGTATGATGTTGTAGTGCTCAAAGGCCCAGAATTTACCAGTACGTCCATATCCAGACTGAATTTCATCCAGGATTAACAGGCATCCGTAATAGTCACATTTGGCTCTAAGCGCTTCAAAATACGCCTGTGAAGCAATACGAATGCCCGCTTCTCCCTGTATCGTTTCAACGATCACGGCCGCAGTATCTTTATCAATGCGGTCGAGATCGTCGATTTTGCCAAAGTGCATTAGCTCTATAGCTGGGATTAGAGGCCTGAAGGATTGTTTTAATGTTTCATTTCCACAAACCGATAGGGCACCATGAGAAGATCCATGGTAAGCATTATGGCACGATACAATTTTCGTTTTACCAGTATAACGTTTCGCTAGTTTAAGCGCCCCTTCAACCGCTTCACTACCTGAGTTTACCAGATACACGTTATCCAGCTTTTCCGGTAACGTGGCGGCCAACGCTTGCGCCAGCTTAACTTGTGGGGTTTGAATGTACTCCCCATACACCATCAGATGCAGGTATTTATCAAG
>QIMC01000399.1 GCA_003232185.1 Flammeovirgaceae bacterium
CCAAAAGTTTGATTATTGATCAGGGGTTTGGCCCAAAATCCAATACTGAGCATGTAACCAAGGGTTATGTACAGGAAGATCATACCAACTTTTAATCCCGCCAAGTCTCCTATCCAACCAACGATCAGGGGAATAACCGCACCTCCAGCTATTCCAGTAACTAAAATTCCAGTGAATGAACCATGGTGACTTTTCACAGAATTTAATGCCAGTGAGATGATTATGGACCACATTACCGAGGCAAAGAACCCAACCAATGGGAAGGCAATTAATGCCACAGGACCACTACCGAGTAAGGCAACGGTCAAACTGATGATGGCAGCGACACTAAAACCGATAAGGACTTTACGACTATCGACAAACTTCAAGAGGATCAGGCCAATTACCGCTCCGGCAGTCATAAGACCCCAAAACCAGGAAACAGTGCTGGCACCCACTGTCTGTGGATCATACTCATGATAAGTTAAAAGAAACTGAGAGATCCAGTTGGCAACTCCCTGTTCGGTACCAACATAAGCGAATACACTTAAGAAATACAGTATGGTTATGGGTTTTTTTATCAGATTCATGTGGGTTTTCCAGGCCCCCACTTTTTCGTCCTCCTGTAAAGTAACCTTGGGGAATTTCACAAAAAACAATACCACTGCCATGATTAGTGATATCAAACCGAACATCCAGTAGAGGGAGATCCAGGGCAACCCTTCAGGAAGCAGGGAATTGAGCCCTTTTAGGAAGACAGAGTTTGTTTCATCTGACAAATTTCTTACCAGATAGGAATAAGCCAGGGGGCTTAAAAACGAGGCCAGCCCAAAGAATAGCTGACCAAGCACTGAGTTAAAAGCGAAATGCTCCTCTCCACCAGCTACCCGTAACAGCGGATTTATGGATACCTGAAGCATCGCCATTCCACAACCGATAATAAACAATGATACTGCATACATGTGGTAGTTTGGAGCCAGTGCGAATAGGAAAGCACTGACACTGGCAACACTAAATGCAAGTATCATTACTTTTTTCTCACCCCACTTCTCTACCAGAATACCGGCAGGAATAGACATGATGCCATAGGCTATAAAAAAAGAGGAGATTAAAAAGCCAGCCAGGGTTTGGTTGATTTCAAAATCCTGGATGATATCAGGTATTAAAGGGCCAATGATGTTGGTTAAAAATGAGATGACGAAAAAAGTCATTAACACCAAACCAACTATAAAGTAATTTCTTTTCAATTCGATGTCCTTTAAAGTATATAGTACTAAATTTTAATCGGTCTTCTGCCCCATACTCAACTTCCACTTGGTTTGTAAAATAACAAAATTAGCACTGGCAACAAGGTTAGATCAACGATCAATGCAAAAACCAAGGTTAATCCCACTAACAGCCCGATATAAAAGGTGCCGCCAAAGGCTGATAATAACAAAGTTAAAAATCCACTGATTAATACCATGGTGGTGATTACTATGGCCTTTCCAGTAGAAAAATAGGTCCGTTTGATGGCATACAATTTCGATTTTCCTTTGGCAAGCTCCATTTTTAATTTGCTGATAAAATGAATGGTATCGTCAACCGCGATACCAAAGGCTATGGTGAATATCACACTGGTGCTCAATTTTAAGGTAATTCCCAAAAATCCCATGATTCCGGCGATCATCAACAGCGGGATTAGGTTGGGAACCAGGGTAATTAATACCATTCGCCATGATTTGAACATAAATCCTGCGATCAGGGCAACTACCGCAAAAGCAATCGCCAGCCCCATGATCATGTTATTGACCAGATAAGAATTGCTCTTGTCAATTAATAAGGAGGTTCCTGTGACCCTGAAATTAACCAAAGAGGTGTCGATGGCGGTGTCTATAAAGTCTCGTAATGCGACGGTATTAAGGGTAGAAATATTACTTCCTATATCTCCCATGCGCCCGGTAAACCGCGAGTTTTTTTGATCCTCACTGATCATGTTGCTAAAATAGGGGTGTCGTTTTACCTTTCTAATTAACCGTCCTAACTTAGTCAGCTCCAGAGAATCAGGTATTTGATAAAACCTGTCTGATCCACCATTTGCTGCCTGATTGGTCAATTTGATAATCTTTATTGGAGAGGTTAATGCAGAGGTTCCGTAGGACTGTAGCAAATAGGTTTCCACTTTCTCCATCTCCCTGAGTACAGGGTAATCAAAAACAGTATATTCCTGATTTTGAACCTGGATAGCCATTTCGAATGGCCTGGATCCACCAAAATGTTCATCAAAAAACATAAAATCAGCTTTCATGGGATGAGATCGAGGAAGGTCATCAATTAAAAAAGTATTTACCTCAAGTTTCAGGGTTCCCAATACTGAAAGTGTAACCAACAGTATGGAACCATATAGAATAACGGTGTTATTCCTTAAGGTCCAGATCAGGCTTCTACTAAGCAACCGATTCCAAATGTTTTTAGCCTGTGGGTTGGTTACAATCTTCGGTCTGGGTAAGAATATTAAGATTGATGGCATCAGAGAGAATGCCAATATATAGGCAATAAGTACCCCGATGGCAGTGTATAAACCAAAATCCCGGATGGGGCTGATGTTGCTGACCATCAGGGTTAAAAACCCGATTCCGGTAGTCACCGAGGTCAGGAAAGTTGCAATGCCCACTTCCCTGAAAGTGGTTGAAAGCGCGGTGAAACGAGAATTTCCTAGCCTGAGTTCTTCGATGTAACGGGTAAGAATATGCACTACGTCAGACATGCCCACCACAAAAATGATGGTAGGCAAAAGTACCATCATCAAATCCAGAGGTTTGCCTAGTGCTGTCATTAACCCTAAGGTCCAGATGCCTGCCAGTGCCACTACCAGCAAGGGGACAATAACTGCCCACAATGCCCGATAGGTGATTGCTAGAAATAATATCACCAGCACCAGTGAGGCAACTAAAAAAACACTCATCTCTTGCTCTATAAGATCCAGATATACGGGTTGTGCCCGGGCTTTACCGGCAAGGTGAGCGGGAGGAAGCCCCAAGGACTCTATTTTATGGCTCAGGCCTGTCATGAGGCTGTCGGCCCCGGCTCTTTTTATATTTTGCCGGTGTTTGATTAATAAAGAAAGGGCTTTACCGTCGCCTGAAAATAGCTGACCTACCAGATCCTGCTGTTGATAAACTTTAATGCTGTCTTCCACCAAACGATGGGGTTCATCAAGATGTAGATAGGAAATGGGAATCCACCCCATTGGACTATATATCGGTCTGGTAGCATTGGTAGGAGAAATAACCTGATCAACCTGGGACATTGACTCAAGGTATCGGGTCAACGAATCGATCTTAAGCAGGAAATCACTATGAAAGACCCCTAGGTTGTTTTCGAATCCGACCAATAGAAAATCGTTGTCATTTTCAAATTGTTGACGGTATTCCAGAAAGAACTCCAGATCTCCATCCCCTACGGGAAAGAACTTCTCAAAGTCGTAATCAAAGGAAACTCGTGAGCTGGATATGGTAGCCAGGATGCTGATGATAAGAATCACCAACAAGGTCAATATTGCCAGGGACTTATGCATGCTCCATAGTTATCCTAAAATATCTCCAGCTTTGGTCTTGAAATCGGAAGATAGTACAAAAAGGTTTAGCCAGTGTTGTTTCATGTATGAAATGATGTATAAGTCGCAGCTATTTTTTGCATATTACGAAATGAGAAAAAGTAAGCATAGCCATAGCTAAGTGCAGCTTTTTATCATGAACTAAAATCGAAAAAGATCAAGACTTGGTATGTCAGAGCATGCATGACACAACACTTCTATGTGAATTTATTCCATATAGATTCAGGTATTATTGATCCAGCCGATTATTTTTACAGACAAATAATTTGCCAATGAAACAGTATCATCAGTTGATGACCGAAATTTTGGACCACGGTGTACATAAAGATGACCGTACCGGAACCGGTACCATAAGTATTTTTGGTTATCAGATGAAGTTCGACCTGCAGGTCGGTTTCCCTATTGTTACCACCAAAAAAGTTCACCTGAAGTCCATCATTCATGAGTTGTTGTGGTTTCTAAGCGGTGATACCAATATTAAGTATCTAAAAGAAAATGGCGTGACCATCTGGGATGAGTGGGCCAACTCAGAAGGAAACCTGGGTCCGGTTTATGGCCACCAATGGAGAAGCTGGCCTAAATCGGATGGTCAAAAAATTGACCAGATCAGTCAGGTGTTAGATCAAATCAGGAAAAACCCGGATTCACGCCGAATCATAGTCAGTGCCTGGAATGTAGGAGATATTGAACACATGGCATTACCGCCATGCCATACTTTCTTCCAGTTTTATGTAGCTGAAGGAGCGTTGTCTTGCCAGCTATACCAGCGCAGCGCTGATGTTTTCCTGGGTGTTCCGTTCAATATTGCCTCTTATGCTTTACTAACTATGATGGTGGCTCAAGTATGTGACCTCAAGCTGGGAACTTTTGTTCATACCCTGGGTGATGCACATCTGTACACCAATCACCTGGATCAGGCAAAGTTGCAACTGTCCAGGGAAGTTAGACCACTTCCTGGCATGCAAATAAATCCAAAGGTAAAGGACTTGTTTGCCTTCCAGTTTTCAGATTTTACACTGACTGGGTATGAGCCTCACCCTGGAATAAAAGCTAAAGTAGCAGTTTAGCTGCTCCTTTAAATCTTTTCACAAGGTTCAACTATTTTAGTGCATCTTTTATTTGGTTCCAATAGTCAGTGCTATCGGTGGAATCTGGGAGCAAATCGGGGGAGATATATCGGTGTTGGTCTTGTTGATTTTTATGACCTCATTATCCATAACTCTCTATATAGTATCATTATAAGAAGAATCTTTCTCATTAGAACGGCCAAACCATTATTGCCTGTGACCCTGTAAGCACCATTTGCGGAGTCACAGGTGTTTTACTTCTCACAGAATAAGCCAGGTTTCGTATCCGGTAAGTTCCTGAATTATCAATCTTCCCCGGATTGTAAAATTGTGTCACCGATCCTCCTGATTTTATGTTGATGTAATTATATTACCGCCGGTAATATCATTGTTATAAACTCGACAGTAAATAGTTAAGTTTGAGTGGAAATTAGTTCAGCATGGCGGAGCGTAGCAGCATCTTTGATATGATCGGACCGGTAATGATCGGTCCTTCAAGTTCACATACCGCGGGTGTAGTACGAATAGCCAGGGTGGCTACTCGTCTGCTTCGGGGTAAAGTTCAGTCTGCGTTGATAACTTTTTACAATTCATTTGCAAGAACTTACCAGGGCCATGGTAGTGATCTGGCAGCAGTAGCCGGTTTGCTAGACTTCAAAACCGATGATAAGCGAATCAAGAATTCTTTTGATTTCGCGAAAAAAGCAGGCCTGAAATACCAGTTTAAATCCGTTGGGAATGCTTCTCTTTTTCATCCCAATACCATTCGTTTTGAGCTCCATTCATCGAATGGTTCAGTAGAAGTGGTGGGAGAAAGTCTGGGTGGAGGTGTAATAAATATTTCAGAAGTGAATGAATACAGCGCTAATTTCAGTGCCAGGTCACACACCCTGATTATCACCGCAAACGACGTAAAAGGAACTATTGCCTTTATTTCCAATATTCTAACTCATGATAATTGCAACATTGCTACCATGACAGTATCCAGAACAGGAAAGCACCATGAGGCTTGTCACATAATAGAAATGGACTCAGGATTGAAACCAATCACACTTGAGTATTTGAAATCCCTGGACTGGATACTTGATATAATATACATACCTGACATTGACTTATAAACCATGAATTTTATAAAATATTTTTACAGTTTTGTTTTTCTGTTCTTTTTCATATTGACTACTTCAGCACAGGATAGGGCGTGGACATACAGCGAATGTTTGGAATACGCTTTAGAAAATAACCTTTCAGTGAAAAGCGGTGAGTTGGATGTCGAAATGGGTGAGGTCAACCTAAAACAGTCCAAAGCCGACATGTTCCCAACCTTTAATTTTGGCGGTGGTTATGGAATCAATTGGGGTCGGTCTATTGACCCTACTACCAATCTTTTTATTTCACAGCGAATTCAATCCTTGGGAATACAAGGTAACAGTTCTTTGACGGTATTCGGAGGTTTGCAAAAGTTGAATACTATCAAACGCAACAAGCTGGATCTGGAAGCCAGCGTTAGTGATCTGGAAAAAGCCCGGAACGACGTGATACTGAATGTAGTTACTTTTTACACCAATGTGATTTTCAATCAGGAGTTGTTGGGAAATGCTGAATTACAATTGAGTACTACAACACAACAGCTGGGCCGTACTGAAAAAATGGTAGAAGCCGGCTCATTGGCAATTTCAGAATTACTGGACCTGCAATCACAAGAGGCCAGCAATGAACTGGATGTAATCAATTCTGAAAACAGCCTGAACCTGGCGCTGTTGACCTTGAAACAGGTGATGCAGATGTTGGCTAGCGAAGAGTTGGAGGTGGTGGTTCCTGAAATGGAAGCTGAGGATTACGGTTTTCTGGCTTTATCCGCCACAGATATTTATCATACCGCGGAACTAATGCAACCTGAGATCAAAAGCGCAGACCTCAATGTCCAGAGCTCTGTATTGGGAGAAAAGATTGCTAAAGGTGCCCTATATCCTTCATTGAACCTGGGGTATAATATGTTTACCAATTATTCTGATGCTATTGATCCGTTTACTTCACGAGATGGTACTTTTGGCCCTCCGGGTGAAATACCCGGCGCTGGGTTTCTTACCCAAGATCCAACACAGGCTATTACCTTACTCACACCTAACCCGAATTTCTTTACTGTAAACAATGGTGTGGGGAATCAATTCAATGATAATCTAAGCCGGTCATTGAATTTCTCCATATCGGTACCTGTTTTCAATGGCTTAGTGACACGTTCGGGCATGCAAAGAGCTACCATAAATCGAGCACGGGCAGAGATCAATGCCCGTGAGGTCAGAAATCAATTGAGGCAGATTATTGAAACTGCTTATAATGATGCATGGGCAGCGTCAAAAGCCTTTGAAGCCTCACAGAAGCAGGTGGAGGCATTAGAGGAAAGTTTCCGGGTGACTGAGAAAAGATATAACCTGGGAGCCGTTAATTTTGTGGACTACCAAATTGCACAAAATAACCTGTTTGGTGCTAGATCGGATTTGGTTAGGACTAAATATGATTATATCTTCAAAACAAAGATTCTGGATTTCTATCAGGGAAATCCAATTGAATTTTAACCAATGGCAAAAAAAAAGACTAACAAACTGCTATATATATTGTTAGGAGTAGTAGGATTACTGGTGATTGGCGTTGTGGTTGCTAAATCTACCGGACTGCTTGATAATAGAAATCAGATTGAAGTTCAGCTTTCCGTATCTGAAATAAGTAGTATCACCGAGACAGTCAGTGCCTCCGGCTCTATTCAGCCTGAAGTAGAGGTAAAAATAAGCCCGGATGTTCCCGGAGAAATTATTGAATTGCATATAGAGGAGGGAGACAGTGTAAGAGTAGATGACTTATTGATAAAGATCCGTCCGGATAATTTCCAATCGGCTTTGGAGCGTTCTATGGCCAATCTGAACCAGCAGAAGGCCAACCTGGCCAGTGCAAGAGCTCGTTTATCACAGGCACAATCAGAGTTCATCCGCACAGAGAAAGAATATAAAAGAAATAAAAACCTCTATAGTGAAAAAGTAATCTCAGACGCAGAAATTGAGCAAGCGGAGGCTAGTTATCAGGGTGCATTGCAGGATCTTGAATCTGCTAAACAGAGTGTTCAGGCATCAAAGTATACAGTGGCTAGTTCTCAGGCATCCGTAAATGAAGCACAGGAAAACCTAAGCCTTACCAGCGTTTTCGCTCCAATGAATGGGATAGTATCCAAATTAAGTGTTGAAAAAGGAGAGAGAGTGGTGGGAACATCGCAAATGGCAGGTACCGAAATGTTAAGGATTGCAGACTTGAACCGCATGGAGGTAAGAGTGGACGTGAATGAAAATGACATTATTCGGGTTTCAGTGGGTGACAGTGCTACCATAGATGTTGATGCTTATTCACATACCGGAAAGGAGTTTTCGGGAGTAGTAACTCAAATTGCCAACACCGCAAAGGACAAAGTATCAGACGATGCCGTAACCGAATTTGAGGTACGCATTCGAATATTGAATGAATCCTATCAGGCACTTATAGAAGAAACTTCACGATCACCATTTAGGCCCGGTATGACCGCAAGTGTTGACATAAAGACCAACCAAAAAAATGAAATACTCACTGTGCCATTATCTGCGGTGACCACCAGGGAGAAGAATAAGAAAGGAGAGAAGGGAGAGAAAAAAACATCTGAGACCAGGAAAGAAGTGATGGAGGTGGTTTTTGTTAATGACCAAGGTGTTGCAAAAATGACTGAAGTGAAGATTGGAATCAGTGATTTTGATAATATTGAAATAGTAGAAGGAATTGAGGATGGTATGGAGGTGGTATC
>QIMC01000188.1 GCA_003232185.1 Flammeovirgaceae bacterium
GTTATTGAGAGCACCAATAATAAATAGTTCTTTCCAATCTTCATGGCCATGGCCTTAGCCAAAGGTACCATCAGGTAAAAAACCGTATCAAAGAAAACTGGAATGCCAATAAAAAAACTGCTCCCCAGAAAACTCAGGGGTGCCTTGCCGGCACCAGATAACTTAAGAATTGACCGTACTATCTTTTCAGCTCCACCACTTTCCAACATACTCTTACCAATTATGGACGCCATGGCAATCAGAATCCCAATCTTTCCACAGGTTCTTCCAAACTCATTGGCAATGCGAATGCCAATATCGGTGCCAACCAGAGATTTAGCGGCTTCCAGGCTTAACCCTTTGCTTTCAGCATAAATTAATATAGACGCATCGGGAGTAAGGAAGGCGACGATGAAGGCACCTATTAACAACGCCAGGAATGCATGTAGTCGGAGGCCGATAATACAACCGACCACCACCAGCATGCCTATAGCAAGTAAAATTAGAGGATCTTGAATGATGAGTACAATTTAGTGAAATAAATTCGACAGCTTTAGCATATTGTACCGGTTAAAAAAATACCAACCAGTGTTTGTAATGCTGGCTGGTATTCTTATAAACAAATAGCGTATATATTAGTTAACGTCCCACCAAACTCTGGTGTCCAGTATATCAGGTCCCTGTCGACCATTTGCCGCTTCTACATTGGCTCTATTCACCGTAAGTTCAGAGTCAGGGTAGGTCAAACGACGAATAAAATCTTCGGTTTTCAGATCGCCTACCAAAGGGTTGGGCGGCACATCCGGAAGTCCTGTCCTTCTAAAATTCGCCCAGGCCTCATACCCATTAAGATAAGAGGACATCCAGTATTGCCAATGAATATCCTCCATCTCTGAACCTGCAGTTAGGGGATGAGCCGTAACATAGGCGTCGATATCTGCCTGGTCGATGGTTGTTTCACCTGGCCATAAAGCAAACTGATTCATATTAGCTCTGATCCCCTCTTCGTAGGCCGCCGCCGCGTCGCCGGTGACCCAACCACGAACGATTGCCTCTGCCAGCAGCAGCTGGGTCTGTGAATGGGTTACCAAAAAGCTTGGTGCTTCCGGGTTACCCAGTCGATTTCTGTCCAACTGACTGAAATCGAACAAACTGGCAAGACCTCGTGCTTCCACTGCTGGAGGAATAGTAGAATTATCGAACCCTTGTGGCATTCCGATTTGTACTCCCGGTGATCTGTCGGCATTCTCCTCAATCTGATCGCCTTCCTGTTCTGCTCCCACATATCTTACCGCTATTGCAGTCAGACGCGGATCATTGTTGCTTTGTAGCCAATCCACAAATACTTCGTCCAGGTAAAAAAAGCCCGCCTGCCCTCCATTAAGGTTGGTGCCTACTTGATTCCTGAAATCTGCGTTGTGACGTACCATCGCGTTGTCCAGATTAGATTCCATTAATCCTCCAGCAGCAGAGGCTGCAAATTGAGCAGCTGTAGTAGGGTCTATTTCTGATAAGCGCATAGCTGCTCTTAGTAGAAGCGAATTCCCAAGTTTTCTCCAACGCTCAATGTTGCCTCCATACAAAGCATCTTGAGCAACCTCATCCGCGCTTTCGTTTAATGCTGCCGTGGCTGAGGAAAGTTCATTGAGGATGTCGCTGTAGATACTCTCTTGTGCATCATAAACCGGAAAAACTGTTCCATCGAGAAACCCTCTGCCAGCCTGTGAGTAAGGGATATCGCCATAGGTATCTGTAAGCCACATAAACGCGTAGGCTTTCCAGATTCGCAACATGCTGAGTGTATTAGTCTTTTCCGGCTGATCCTTCAAGGATTCTACACCATCTTCCAGGTTATTGATTATATTTCGAAAACCAAGCTGCCAATTATCCTCGGTAGCGGCGCGATTGTCCTGATTAAGATTGGCTCCGGTACCTACACCGGTAAACGGCGTGATCATCTGCCGCACTATGGTGGTTTCGTAACCAAGATTACCATATCTCGGCGCAATCTGAATGACCGAGCGATTCAACTGGAAGATGGGATCAATGGATGTTAATCTTACCGGATTGGTATTCAACTCATCAAAACCGTCTTCACATGACATGAACATGAAGAGCGTTAAGATTGAAACAAAGTAATATTTATGTATCGTTTTCATTTTCATTTTCATTTTGAAGTGGATTTCCTAGAATTGGATATTTAAGTTAAACCCTATGCTTCGGGTAATTGGCAACCCAGTGGCCTCTAAACCCACTCGATTATCCGAGATAATTCCGTTTTGGTCTGGATGGATATGAGGTACCCATTTTTTAATCACCGCTACGTTGTTGGCAATAATATTGAGTCGTACTCCTTTTATATACTTATTTTCAGGAATAACTGAAGTTAGATCGTATCCCAGGGACATTTGTCGTAATTGCCAGGATCCTGCGTTAAATACAGATTGTTCAGACATTCTAAAACTTCGAATGGTTTCATAAAATGTTTGAACGGGTGTCTGTACGGTATTAACGGAACCATCGGGATTTACTCCTTCGCCAACCACAAATCCTTGCTCCCTGCCTACTAAAGTAGCTTTATCCAATCCGTGGCGGTAAGCATTGGTATGGGTGCCAGAAATCAAATTGTGACCTAACTTAAAGTCTATTAAGAAGTAAAAGCTTATTTTTTTATAGGTTAAGGTGTTTCCAAATCCACCCCACCAGGTAGGCAATGCACTGCCAAAATTCAGTTGCTCGGTGGACCTCATGGGTCTTCCGGTATTGGGATCGAATACCTGGTTGCCCTGATCATCCCTTAAGTACCCCCATCCGTATAATTGTGCCATAGGCCTACCAACCACTTGTCTTAATTCTCCATGAAATTCGGCACCACCTACGGTTATAAATGTACCGTCCACATCGTCACCTAAATTTAATACCTCAGAAGTGTTGTAGGTAGCATTCGCCGATATATTCCATTCAAAATTTTCACTTCTTATGGGAGAGAAACTGGCAAAAAGCTCAACTCCTGTGTTCTTGCTTTCTCCCGCATTGATCAGTTGGGTCTGGTAACCGGAACCATCGGAGACCTGGGCCCGCAGTATTTGGTTACTGGATATTTTATCGTAGTAACTTACTTCAAACCTTAAGTTGTCAAATAATGACAGCTCCAGACCAATTTCCTTTTCCTGAACCTCCATGGGTTTCAGGTTTGCATTAGGAACTACTGAACCGCTTATGTTTCCTAATGGTTGAGGAACACCTGCTGGATTTGGAAATTGTTGCGCACTGATATTATAAAAAAGGTTGTTAGCATAAGGCTGTACATCCGTATCGCTACCCACTTCAGCATAGGCCAACCTTATTTTTCCAAAGTTCAACCAGTCGGGGAGGTTGCTAAATGCCTGAGAGAAAATGAAACTACCGGTAATTGAAGGATACAATATGCTCCGATTACCGGGAGACAAAGTAGAAAACCAGTCATTTCGTACGGTTGCATTAACATATAGAAAATCTTTCCAAGAAACCTCCGTTGAAGCATATAGCGAATTTACCTTCCTTTCAGAGATGGTATAGTTAGGAGTTACCTTACTGGCGTTTCCTATAGTATATAAATCTCTGGTGAAAAAATTCTCACCCAATTCGGTGTTGGTATCAAACCTGCGGTACATTTGGTTTCCTCCAACATTTAAGGTCACTCCAAAGTCCCCAAAGGTACGATTTGCACCTACCAGGAAATCCGCATTCACTTCCCTAACTCTACGAATATCACGTACATACTGACCATTTACGAAGCCAGGAGGAGGAGATGATTGTCGTTGCGATCCCGTAGGTAAGTTGTATTCAACATCTCTACTAAAATAATCCTGGCCTATTCTTCCCTGAATATAAAGCCAGTCAAATAAGTCATATTTGGCAGTTATATTACCATAAATACGATCCTTGGTATTATTTTCAAAACGAGAAAGTGCGAAGTATGGATTGGTTCGATTAGTAAATCTTGAGTACTTGATCTCATCACCATTTTCATCAAAGGCATTCTCTCTTAAAAGATCAAGAGGCATGGATGAAGCCAGGGTATAAATTACCACTGGACTGTAGTCCTGTTCTGCAATATTGGGAGGATTGGTACGCTCTTCATATGAGTAGTTCATGTTTCCCGAAACGGTGAGTTTATTAAATTTTTGAGTAAACCCAAGGTTTACCGTTATCCGCTCATACTCTGATCCTGGTAATATGGTAGTGTTATCCATCTTACCTAGCGATAAACTGAATCCTCCATCTTCACCTCCGGATGAAACCCTAATGGTGTTTGAAAAGGTGGATCCATTTTGATAATAATCCCTCACCTTATTAGGCTGGGCGGTATAAGGAACTTCAAGCCCATCAAACAAAATCTGGGTCATGCCGGGTTCGATCTTTTCTCCAAAACTCCATACACCTGAGGTCGGTCCGGGGGCGTTGGGTCTCACACCTCCTTCGCCTTGTCCGTACTCATACTGGTAGTCTGTAAAGTCTAAAGGAGTGTCGTGGGTGTAATTGGTATTCCATTCGACCTGAAGCCCTTCTCCTACAGAACGATTTCTAGTAGTGATCATTATAACCCCATCTTTGGCACGGGCACCATAAAGTGCGGATGCTGCGGCACCTTTCAAAACAACCATGGAGGTGATGTCGTCGGGGTTAATGCCGCTTAGACCATCCCCACTGTCTGATCTCCGATTGCGGCCGGCTTCATTTACATCTCCTGAAACACCAAAATTTGTGTTGTCGATGGGTACCCCATTCACTACAATTAATGGGGAATTGTTGCCGCCAAAAGAGGACACGCCTCTAATCCGGATTTTGCTGCTTCCCTGGGGGCCAGATCCCAGCTTGGTAATATTTACCCCAGCTACCTTTCCCTGTAAGGCATCCATAAATACCGGTGACCGGTTAACGGTAAATTCTTCAGGCTTCACCTTTGACGTGGCATATCCAAGGGTTTTTCTATCCTTTTCAATACCAAGAGCCGTTACAATTACCTCCTGGAGTTGGGCCACATCCAACTCCATTTGAACACTAATGACCGTTTGGGCGCCTACCTGAATCTCTTGAGATAAATAGCCTACATAGGAAATCACAATGATTGCATTGTCTGGTACTTCAAGTCTGTAATTGCCATCTGCATCCGTGGTGGTGCCAACGGTAGTACCTTTTACCAGTACCGAAGCACCTGGTAGCCCCTCATTATTTTCATCCGTGACATGGCCTGATATTTCCACCTCAACCACAGATTCGGTCACTCGTGAAGGATCTCCCTTCTTAATGACCCTTACGTCAATTTGACTGTTGACCCTTTGAAAGCCTACATTAGCTTGTTTTGAAATTTCAAGCAGTACATCTCGTACAGAAATCTTGCGGCTAGCTACAGAGATCTCAGATTTCAGTTCCAGTATTTTTTCGTCGTAGGCGAACTGATACTCCGTCTTGAGCTCAATGTTATCTAAAGCAGTGAGAAGTGAAGAATTCTTCAAGTCGATGGTAATGAATACATCATCTAAAGCCTGAATATCGTTACTTTTCGCGGCCAAGGCAGTTTCTACGAGCAATCCAAGCCCTAAAACCACACACAACCAAAATTTGTAAAATTTTCTCATAGTCATTGGTTTATTTGTTTTATAGAAATGGTATTAAGCTTTTTAAGTTCTAGTTATAATCCCATCCAGGGGTAAATATTTATCTTTGTACTTCAAGTATTTTTACGCTTCTTCCGTCAATTTCAAAGCTGAACCCTTCACTATACCCGATTCTTGTCAGCACTATCTCAAGACTGGTATTGTCAAACATTCCCGTATAACTCCAATTCCTGATAGAATAATTGTCGGAATCGAATGCTACATCATAGGTGCGCTCAAGTGTTTTAATAACCTGATCAAATGAGTTTTCCTTGAAATAAATGATCCCATCTTTCCAGACACTTACAAAATCTTCATTGAACTGAGTCATTTTAAAAGACCCGGTATCTTTTGAAAATTTAATCTGCTCAAAGGGCTCTAAAAACAACTCATTCTCGGCGTTACTTTCAGAAACTCTTACTTTGCCGGTAATTAATGCGATACTGATCGAGTGCTCTTCAGGAAAGTTTCGAATATTGAATGAGGTGCCCAATACGGTAGTGCGTACACTTCCGGTTTCAACCACAAAAGGTCGATTTGAATCAGGTTTAACTTCGAAATAGGCTTCCCCTTCTAGCTTGATGAATCGAACAGAGTCCGAAAAGCCTTTATTATAGGTTAGCTTACTTTCAGAATTTAACCAGATTACGGAGTGATCGGGTAAAGATATTTTTGACCTCTGACCGGTAGGATTATAAGAGACCACCAGCTTCTGGTCGGTATCAATAAACTCTTGTTTGAATTCGTTTTTTAGAATAGCCCAAGATGCGATGCAAATAAGGGTAATAGTCGCTGCCACTTTGTAGAATAAGTATCGCCTGGTTCTCAATCGGATGGAAGTTTCCGGCTCCTGAAAACCTGCTTCTATTATTCGTTTTTCCAACGATTCATAGTGTGGATATTGAGGTTCTTCTGACTTTTCCTCCAGGGTGCTCATCAACAACTCATTTTGAGGAGATAGTCGCCTCCATCTGTTGAGTTTTTCCAGCTCCATCTTAGTTGTGGTGCCATTAAGGCCCCGCAACAGTATTTCTTCTATATCGGAATACTCTGATTTCTTCATTTGTCTAATTTAACTGAAGCCGTAGTTACAAGCTGGTCTGTCTTTCGGCTTAGCAAGTCCATTTTTCATGGATGCTCTTTTGTAGGTTATGGTTTGCTATTTGTTATAGGTATAGACGCACTTATAGGGCAAAACCCTTAATGGGGAAAGGGAAATATTAAAAATAATTCAGGAAGGCCCAGTTGGTAGCACCACAGAGAGCCAATATAAGAGAGTCAATATATTAGCACCCGATACCAAGTATTTGTCAAATAAGTATTTCGTGCCCCTAAGGGTTACAAGACAGGTAATCGTCAACAATCATCTTGATATGCCGCACGGCAAATTTTAATTGAACTTCTACTGTTCGTGGAGAAATGTCCAGCAATTCTGCAACTTCCTTATAGGACATCCCATCATCTTTAATCATTTTATATACTAATTTCCTTCTAGGAGGCAGGCTTTCAATGCAATCGAATATTATTTCTTCAAACTCTTTTCCAATTAGTTGATTACAGGGGTCTGATCTGTGCTGGACAAAAAAATCAATGTTGTCGTTATCTAATTTCAGGTATCTATGCTTTTTGGAATTTCGGATGTGATCCAGTGCTTGATTTTTGATACAGGTATATAAAAATCCCAGGAAGTTTGTTTTTTTGAATGCTTCTTTTCTATTCTTTAATAATTTTATAAGTACTTCTGAAACAATGTCTTCAGCCAGGTGAGGCGAGGATACGTATACTTGGGCAAGCAACAATAGTCTGGCATGGTACAACTTAAAAAATAAGGAAAAGGCCTTCTTCTCATCAAGTTCAGCAACCCTGTACAGCAAGCGATGTAAATCCGATTGATCGATTTTCGATGATCGCTCAAGGCCAGGTAAATTTTCATCAATGTATTCGGGCTCTTCCATTTGGATAGATCACTAACTTAAGCCATGTACCAATAAATGTTCACTTATAAAATCAGGCAACGGTTTATTCGATCTATACTGTTACCATTGTATTCTGTAGGTTATAAGATTGGGGCGTTTAATGTATGAATAAATATTTGCAAATCAAATTTTGTGTAATCTCATTTGGGTAAGAGCTAAACCTGAGATAAAAAGTTGATCTATTTTGCTTGGAACTAGCAAATGTGCTAATTATGAATGCTTTTAGATTAGCAATGGAAAAGTAAGTCCAGAAAAATATAGAGTTGTAATTTATTATGGTAAAAAACAGAGTTAAAGGTTACAGGTTACTATCGGCGGCAGTTTTTTGCTGGCTACTTCTTTTCAGTGCTTGCGGATCGAACAAAACCAATGAGACAGCATCTATTGCTACAGACTCGTGGACTATTGACCAGGGGAAGTCACTATTCGCCTCAAATTGTAGCGCTTGCCATAGTTTTAGGCAAGATGGAATCGGCCCTCAGCTAGGGGGATTGACTAAGCTGGTTTCCGCAGATTGGATACATGACTTCATCAGGAATCCTCAGGCAATTATCGATGCCGGTGACCAACGGGCACAGGAGTTATTTGATCAATACCATACCGTTATGCCAGGGTTTGCACATTTGCCTGACCGCGACATAGAAGGAATTATCGCTTTCTTACATACCCAAAAAGCCCCCAATAACAAAAGTAGTATTGAATTAGAAGATCTCAGTGACCCAATACCACATAAGATAACTCAGGATGATCTAGTGGTTGAACTACAACTGATCTGCCAGATTGCTCCCTCCAGCGATCAAATGCCACGCACCAGAATTGCCAAACTCGACCATCA
>QIMC01000266.1 GCA_003232185.1 Flammeovirgaceae bacterium
GGGGTACCATTGGAATTGAGTTGGCCAAAGCGTTGCCCGTCTATACTGACCATATCAGACTGGTAAGCAGAAACCCCACAAAGGTCAACCCAGAGGATCAACTGCTACCGGCAGACCTTACGCAAGCAGATGAAGTGGGGCGGGCGGTTCAGGGATCGGAGGTAGTTTACCTCACCGCCGGGATACCATATAATACCAAGGTTTGGGAAGAGATCTGGCCAATTATAGTGGCTAATGTTATCAAAGCTTGTAAAGAACATCAAGTCAAATTGGTGTTCTTCGATAATATTTATATGTATCATCCCGATAGCATGGTGTCGATGACTGAAGAAAGTCCGGTGGCCCCAGTCAGTAGAAAGGGAAAAGGGGCCGAAATTGCCGATATGATAATGAAAGCTTCTATCAGTGGAGAGATACAAGCCCTGATTGCCAGGTCGGCGGATTTCTATGGACCTTCAATCCGTAACGTGAGCCTGTTAACCGAAACGGTTTTTAAGCCGCTGAGCGAAGGGAAAAAAGCCCAGTGTTTGGGTCGTATGGAGGTGAAACACTCATTTACCTATACGCCTGATGCCGGGAAAGCGACAGCATTACTGGGTAATACACCCGATGCGTTTGGTCAGATATGGCATTTGCCAACAGCTTCAAATCCACATACTATGAAGGAGTTGATAGAGTTTATCGCCAAAGAATTTGATGTCAAACCCAAGTATCAGGCTGCCAATAAGTTTATGGTTCGTTTGATTGGTTTGTTTGTTCCTGCTATGAAGGAAATGGTGGAAATGATGTATCAATATGACCGCGACTATGTATTCATCAGTGATAAGTTTGAAAAGCGATTTGGACAGAAACCCACACCCTATTTAGAGGGGATAAGAGAGATAATGCAACAGGATTACCGCGAATAATCTCAGACCTCAGACCTCAGATCTGAGATCAAAAAGGATATCCAACTGCGAAATTGATGGTTGGTTTCCAGAATTCAAATTTTTTGGTCCATCTTTCACCCTCTGGAAAGTAAGGTGTGCGTATGGTATAGGCAAAATCCAGCCGAGCCACCACAAAGTCAAAATCCCACCGAAGCCCCCATCCTGAGCTTACCGCCAGTTCGTCCAGAAAGTTGTCGAACCGGAAATTACCATCTGGTCTGGACTCATCTTTATTAAACAACCATATATTCCCCACGTCCAAGAAAAATGCACTTTTTAGTCTTCCGGCAATGGTAAACCGATATTCAAGATTCCATTCCAACCGTAAATCACCGGTAAGGTCTCTAAAACCTTCGGGGGGAACCTCACTACCAGGCCCCACAGATCTGGCAATAAAGGACCGTAAACTATTAGTTCCTCCTACAAAAAACTGCCTGATATAAGGAATGATCTCGGAATTGCCAAAAGGTAAGCCGATGCCAGCATAAAATCGAGTAGCTAAGCTGGAATTTTGACTCAGGTTAAAAGCATACCTCAGATCTAATTTTGTCCTCAGGTATTGTGAGAAAGGAACGCCAAAAAGGCTATATCTGCCACTACTGTCCCTTTCTGAATTAAATAATCCATATGCTCCATATAATAGGTTGCCGGCTAAGTCAATACCACCCCGAAAGTAGACATCACTTTTACCGGTGGATCTGGGGTCGTAAGTGAACTCATAACCGGTTCCTACTATAAACTGTTCCTCGAAACTGCTTCTTACTCCGGGGTTGTCATCAAGGTAATCCCTAAACTCATCAGAAATAGAAGATTCCGGAATTTGGGTAAAGATCATTTCTATGGGATTGTACTTGTGACTGATCACATCATTTTTATTCCAACGATAACCAAAATCAAGAAAAATAGAATTAAGTCGATATAAGTCCAGGCGATTAAATAGGTTATATCCAACTGTGATGGAGGTTTGTGGTAGCCCTCTTTTCTCTAAATTTTTTAGAAATGCCGGATACAACCCTGCAACCCGGTAGTTTACTTCTAACCCAAGTTCGTAAGCGGGATTAATTGTACCCTCCGCTATCTGCATTTCAATTCTCCCCCTCAAGTTTATTTTCAATTGTTCTCCACCATTACGGGCATTTCGATTAGTGTAACTGAGTATTGCCCCGGGACCGAAATAATTGGTTGACCGAAATATGGTGTTAACCTCGGCACTATATGCATGACGTTTATTCTTTGTCAAATAGAGTATTGTGTTCAGTTGATCCTTTTGCTCGCCAGTCGAAAATTTCATACTGGTGGATCTTACTATTGACAAATTGTTCAGATAACGAATGGTCTGAAGGTGTTTTGTTTTGGAATATAGTTGCCCCGGCTCCAGAAAAACTCCTCTTTTCAAGGCTTCGAATTTCAAATTATTCTTTTCAGAGAGCAGAAAAAAGGGATTTAAATCCAGGGTGTCCGGTGAGTAGTTGTACAAATTATAGTCATCAAGGAGATATATTTTCCCAATGGTATATGGTATTCTGGATTCGGGAGGAGTATCTGGCTTTACCAATACTTTGATGTTTACCAAATGATCATCACTAACGGAGTCAGCTTCTAAAAAGATGAACTCCGGATTGAAGTAAATATATCCATGCTCCTTAAGGAAGTTATCGATTCGTTTTCTTTCATTTTTGATGGATTCCAGGGAATACAAGTCCCCTGTTTTAAGCAATGAACTTTGTTGTGATAACCCAATGTTCTTAGTCAAATCGTCATCGGGTTCAGGAAAAACAATCGAACCAAACCTAAAAGGCTCATTAAAGGTGATGCTGTAGCTGATTTTTGCTTTTTTCTTGCCAATTCTTATGGTGTCAAAGGTTACGGAATTGTTAAAAAAGCCCTCATGGAAGATTCTATTGACTAAAGTATTGCTTGCTTGATGGGGCTGTGTATGAGATAGCTTTACAGGTTCTTCTATCTTATTCTTCCAAAATTTTTTTGTTTTACCGGAATCGGAAAGCATGTTGTAACTGGCCAATGCAGGTCTGGTCCATAAAAATTGACCATTTGGTACTGGTTGTAACTGGTTGGTGGCTTCCCGAATAGAGCGCCTGGCCTTTTTCCCACCATCCACCAACTTGAATTCATTTCCAATGAATAGTGGATTTTCAGAAGAGATATTCTTCAATCCTGAGCATCCATAGGAAGTAATAATCAAGAATAGACAGCAATAAAATTGATACCGCTTCATCGTTTTATTTTCTTATCTTCCCTGTCGAATTCACGGATAAATATTAAAGAAACACCAGTATTTCTGACTTCATGATATATAATATCATAGGTTTCATTATTGAAGACTTTGAGTTGCTTGGAGCCTGATTCTGTAAGATCATAAATGACTGTGATATCTCCTCTGAAACTATCACCTCCAGTATTTATTCCCGATTGATCTGAGTTAATGTCTACCCCTCCTCCAACTTCTATTGACAATCGGTCATCCATTAATCGCTTGGTTACCCTAAAGTCCATAGCCGTTCTGGTTTGACCAA
Organism: Flammeovirgaceae bacterium; assembly: GCA_003232185.1. GTDB lineage: Bacteria > Bacteroidota > Bacteroidia > Cytophagales > Cyclobacteriaceae > SZUA-3. The sequence goes on from QIMC01000266.1 coordinate 3,464, forward strand.
CCCCGCCGGTATAATCACTATAGGACTGTAGCCCAACATTAATATCAACGCCCTTTATTATTTGACTGGCAAATCGGTTGAATTGACTGGCAAGTAAACTATTTACACTATTTGATAAGGCGGTGGCAGCGATCAGGCTCTGATCAAAATCACTACCACTTGACTCAGGTATAAATCCACCCAATACCAATAATCCAAATACTTGCTTGTTTAGCTCTGATTCAAATTCAGGTTGTTTAAAACGGTCTAATTTGCTGGCCAAAACAGGGTAGTTAATTTTCTCCTCTTCGGGAAGATCCAAGGAGAATGATATTTTGGGGCTTTCAATATTTCCGGTTATGACTATGCCAACTTCATATGCAAGTGGTTTTCGGTACAGGGCCTTTTCACTTTCTCCGATTTCATGACCTATTAGCCCAATGGATGAAGTAGTAATACTGTGTAGCGCAATAATGTCCAGGTCTCCGTCACCAGGGTTTCCTGTCCAATTGATGGATGACCCAGGAGCTATATTAAACCGCTTCTTTACTATATCGTAAAATGAAAGTTGATAATATCCTTTAGATATGGTGTAGTTTCCTGTGAGTTGTGTATTGCCTGTACGGTCAATATTTAGCTTTAGCTCGGCAGACCCTGAAGCTTCAAGAAAATCACCAGAATGAGCATCCACTACAACTCTGAAAACTGCCTGATCCTCAAGTTTTATGGCTGATGTCAGGTTGAAACTTGGCAGGGTTGAGATCAATGAATCATAAAAACTTTGACTTTGAGTGATTTTTAGGGAATCGGTGGCTTGTTCAGGGTCAATAAACGCTACAATCCCATCACTGGTAAGCAGCTCAAGGTTTTTCTGTGGGGTAACATAGGTTAACTCGGTAGTATCTTTAACAATTATTAGGGCTTCAACATAGGTGTCTTTTTCATTGCCCGTTATCTTTAAATTGGTGCCAACCACCAGAATGCCTTGAAGTGGGTATTCCTCAGTGGCTGGATTGTTCAATAATAGATAGTTGTCGGTATCAAGGGTCAGGTCATATTCAAATGCCTGGTAATCTTTAGTTAATAAGGCACCGTTGAGAGTGAGCGGGTTATCCCATTGATCATAAATAGTAAAATTGTCTAAAGTAATTCCTGAGTTGTCCAGAATTATCACCTCATCTCTTAATTGGAAAGTTGATCTGGGCTTGGTAGTAGTGAGATCCACATTCGGGAAATTTAATGTACCCTGGTAACTAGGGTTTTGCAAGGTCCCGGTAATGTGGGTTTTTCCATGAACTCTTCCATTGATCTTATTGATGCTGCCGGAGAATAAGAATTGAAACATTTCCAGGTCACTAATGTCCAACTCTAGAAAAGCATCTATTTCAGAATTATCCATGAAATAGTCTCCTGATAATTCTATGATGTTGTTTGCGCTTTTGAGATTAAATTCAATAGGAATACTGGTTTCTTCTGTGATTGCCTTGGCTGATATGTTAATTGGTGGAGCATTTTTGTACCTAAGACTATCAATTTCTGCCTTGAGGTTAATTTGCCTGGCGGTTTTTTGGTAGGAAACTATCCCATCCAGGGTGCCACTGAAAATGACGGCTGAATCTGGGGCTATTAGGTAGTTCAAGCTCCTTAAATCAGCATTATTAATGGCAAGGTCAATGCTATTCAGGTCCCCTGCTGCGGTGATATTGAAATCGTCCCTGCTGATAGTAAAATGCTCAAACAACAGGTTGTCAGCACTGAAAAAAACAGCGTTGTTTTTGTCAATGTCAAGAGCCTTGTCAAACGAAGCCAGGCTATCAATAGAGAGATAAAAACCCTTTTCTGTGGGTTTATAATGTGCAGTAATATCTAGAATAGGCTGAGTGTTCCTGGATAGGAGTAGATTGGAATAGGGCCTATTTTCAATGGTAAACAGGCTGAAGTCCAGGTTTCCAATTTTTAGATCATCATAGAATATGTTTTCTATCCAAATATTCGATTTTATGCCCTGATCCAGTAAAAAATCTATTCGAATGGTGTCTAAAGACAGGTTGAAACCGCCAAAATGGTGTATTCGTGCTCGAACCTTTAGATCCTGGTTATATTCATTGAATTCTCCGGAAATATGCAATGCTGATAATTCTTTAATATTTTGGTCAAACAGTTGGAGGGGTGCTACATTATTCACCTCAAGATCAAAACTGAAACTCCGTTCTTGTTTATCATATTGGATACTATCCGGAAAACCCCAATATTCTTTGAATAAATTTTCTACTAGCTCAGGCCCTTTTTGAATATCGAAGTTTGCCTTCAAAACTCCATTCAGGTCATCAGAATATAGGTTTATAATACTGGCCAAAGGAGATGTGCTCAAACTCAATGATAATGAATCCATACGGTAGTTAGCAGCGCTGGTTTTCAAAGAAATATCATGGCCTTTCAGGTCGACTTCTAAAGAGGGCTGATCTGCGCTTATATTTGAATTGAGCGTCCCTGTGACCACTAAGCTGGTGTCCTGGCCTAGTAATTTGCCCAACCTAAAGTTATTTACTTGAAGACTGGTATTGATACCCATAAGGGGTGTAAATTGAATCTCAGAATGAACATTGACATTATATTCTGGATCATAGGCCTGTATCTCAACTGTTGAACCATTCTCATTGAGATTGCCTTGAAAATCAATATTTTTTATCTCTTGGTCCGAGATAATCATCTTTTCTATCTGACCGTTTACCTCTAACCTGGTTTTATTGCCTAAATATCCAGCAACCTGCATCGAAAGATCGATTGGTCCCAGCCATGGAGTATTCATAAACTCCCTAGGATCCAAACCAATGGTGTTTAAGGATAAATCTACGCTTAAGATATTTTGTATATAACTGGCTTTTCCATTGGTGTGAATAATGCCCGCTGATGAATTCCAGTTGCTTTGTAGATCAAAACCATTCTGGTCGCCGGTACTCAATATTTGAAGTTGTAGGTTTTTCGGCAGCGTTAGTTCGCCAACATATGGTGACAGTAATGATTCGAAAACCGGCCCAAAAGAAGCATTTAAGCTAATATCTTGCCACCAAATACTATCCGTATCAAGCAGGTGACCAATGGTGCCATTGGCGATGAATTGGCTTTTTCCTGAACTTATATTGATTGTATTTATTTCAACATTTCCCGATGACATTTGCCCGCTAAGCTCCCATTCTATGTTGGGCCAATTTTCAAAAATTGTTGAGATAGAGTCATGAAGAAAATATCCAAGGTGGTCGGGATCCATACTTCCAAATAAGGATAGTTCAATACGTGCGCTTCCCAGATCTTCCAATAAATGGGGCCAGGAATGGTAGGATGCTAAAATATCGAGACCAAGTTCAGCATCTGGGGATGATATCAGTAAATCAGAGAGTACCAGTTGATTTTGGGTAATTTGAACCTTGGCCTTAAATTGGGATAGAGCAAAACCCGGAAGTTTGGCAGTAATGTGCTTAAGATCAAGGGACAAAGTGTCCTTGCTTATGAAGAGGTCCTTCAGTCGGAGCTGGATTTCGTGAAGCACCAAATGATTGGGGTCGAAGTGCTGCACCTCAGCAGGTTCACCGTGGTGAATAGCCACTTCATTGTTCTTAAACTCAATAATGCCTACTTCAAAATCAAAACCAGAGCCGAAATCAAGAGGGAAGAGGTTTGGCGATTCATTTTCGTTTGCTTTCTGGCCAGAAATCGCAGTTACTTTTGTCTGCTCAAGATAAATTTTCTTTGAGCGGATTTTATTGGGACTGGTTGACAGCTCAAAATCGCTGGCTTTGAGTACTCCAAGCTTTATGGCTAAATCAACACTATCCAATTTCGATTGATATTCAAAGTGTACATTTTCAAAATTCACCCGGGTGACCTGGATTGAAAACTTTTTTTCGCCAGAGGGCGGAGATCTTTCTGGCGGTTGAAAGGCATCGATGATGAACTGAATATTCAGGCCCTCTGCGGTATTGATAAGATGAAAGTTAACGTCCGCCATATCAACATCCGTAAAAGCCAGATTTCCTGAAAGTAATCGCTTAATATTAGGTCTAACCACTAATTTTTGAGCTGTGAGCAAACTATTTCCTTCAGGGTCGATCACTTCTAACCCTTTTACCACAATTTCTCCCCATAAGGAAAACTTTATTTCTTCAATGTCTACTTTGGCCCTGGTGGTAGTGGAGAGATAGCTGGAAGCTTTAGTAGTGATCCATTTCTGGAATGGAGACGAATGAACCACCAGAAGTAACACCAGAACTAAGAATATCAGTCCCAGAACTACTTTTGAGGTGAAAATAGTCAGTCTTTTGAGAATCGCCCTGATGTTTAATTGATCCACTATGGCTCGTCCGTTTATTGTGTCCTATAGTAACCCACAAAATTGAAAATATAAGTAACAAGTACAACGCACTAGCAGCAATTATCTTCACCATCTATTCTGTCAAACGACCAGTTAAGCTTCTAGATGAATTTCTTGCTTTAGTTGAAACATTTAGTAATCTTTACCGTACTATCTTAATAGTACACTAGAACAGATATTATGATTTCATTCCAAAATCTTAATTTTTCATATCCTAAGCAGGCTCCTCTATTTAGGAACCTGACCCTAGAGGTTAAGTCTGGTAGCATTATCGGCTTGTTGGGGAAAAATGGTAGCGGAAAAACTACCCTATTGAAACTGGTAAGCGGGCTGCTTTATCCGGAGGCTGGTAATCTTCAGGTATTAGGTCACCAACCCAAAAACCGGCTCCCTTCATTCCTGGAGGATATATTCCTTATTCCGGAGGAGTTTTATCTGCCATCCATATCTATTGAAAAATTTATCCGTGCAAATAGTGGTTTCTACCCCAAATTCGATCATAAACTAATAAAACAGTTACAGGAAGCATGTGAATTGTCCGGAACACAATCTATCCATCAACTTTCCTTTGGTCAAAAGAAGAAATTCCTGATCACCTTTGCTTTAGCCACTAAGTGCCGTCTGTTATTGTTGGATGAGCCCACCAACGGTTTGGACATTCCCAGTAAAGGGATTTTCCGAAAAATTGTAGCCGGATCACTGGACGAGGACCAACTGGTAGTTATTTCCACTCATCAGGTAAAGGATGTAGAGAACCTCATAGATAGCATTATCATTCTTGATAACGGCCAGGTAATTTTACACAAAGATCTGCATGAAGTTTCCGCTGAACTGCAGTTTAAGGAGCTGAGGTCATCTACAGCGAAGTAACCCCGGAAGGATACAACGTGGTTAGTCCCCGCATTAACGGGGATGAGTCTGTTGATATGGAATTGTTGTTCAATGCTGTAACCAGCGGTAAACAATTATTTTAGTTATGAAAACCGACACTTCTTTCAGTATTTCCCGTTTTTCTCTACTGTTCAATCAGTTTAGGATCTATAATGGCAAACTGATCTTGATTTCTATCTCAGGGCTGATCGGAGGCCTATTTGTCATGTTATACTCGATTCAAATAATAACCAGGTTTGACACCTGGAGGTACGAGCACTTCATGTATCTATTTATGGGTTTATTTATGGTGCTGGCCATCGTGTATTCGGGATCCTCCTTTCCGGGGCTAAGAACCAGGGAAAAAGGATACAACTACCTACAACTTCCAGCCACCACCACCGAGAAATTCCTATTTGAATTGCTGATGAGGGTGCTGATATTCATCCCGCTCATGCCGGCATTGTATTGGGCCATATTTCATTTGGAGGGAAATTTGGTTGAAATGCTCAATAGTGAATTTACTTTCCAATCATTTTCATTTACTGAGGGATTCCATTTGCCAACTGAAGCTGAAAATAATTGGATGAAGCTCTTCGTAGCTAGCCAGGGATTGCTGTTTTTAACAGTACCATTTTTTGGCGCTACCGTATTTATGAAGCAACCCGTTATCAAAACATTGGGATGGTCAATAGCTGTACTGTATGTTCATTTATTTCTTTTGAATCCTCTACTCAAAAATGCCAGCCCACTTGTTATACATCCCTTGACTGCCTACATTTTATTGGTTAATATTTCTATGGTAACTCTGGCCTATTTCAAATTGAAAAGAAAGCAGATCTAATCATGGAGTTCCAACCAACTAAGGGAATCTTTCTCCAGATCGCCGACACCATCTCGGATAAGATACTGAATGGGGTTTACCAGTCCGACGAAAAAATACCATCGGTACGGGAACTTGCTGCTGAAACTGGGGTGAACCCAAATACCATTGTGCGCAGCTATGCTGAACTTCAAACTCAGAATATAATTGACAACAGGCGCGGAATAGGTTTTTTTGTCA
>QIMC01000298.1 GCA_003232185.1 Flammeovirgaceae bacterium
GCATTCAGCAGCGTTGGTAGTTGACAAGATTCAAAAGATCAACAGTGAACGACTTTCAGTGGTATTGATGGGAGATTTTAATGCAACTCTTGATGAAGCTCCTATTGCCATATTTAATGAGTATATGGATGATGGCCTCGCAATATCTAAGCAACCGCTATCAGATCCTGTAGGAACTTCTAATGGTTTCAGGGAAGAAACAGGAAACAGAAGAATCGACTATATATTTACCTCGAAATTTTCAGTGAACTCCTATAGTCATGAAAACGTCCGAACCAGGCAAAACAGGCATCTATCTGATCACCTGCCGGTACTTGTTAGTGTCCAACTTGCTCAACCATAAAAACTAATGCAACCTAATTAGGATTTGCTCAACCTAGCAAATGGTAGCCAGGTCACTTTCAGCTTCATTTAATGCACTATTAAAATCAGTTCTGTTTTGTCCGGTTAATCCAGTACAATTTCCATATGGTCTCAACGCGTTTATATAGGATTGATAAGTGGCCTTAAGTGCATTACAGTTAGCTTCAGAATCGTCAGCTCCAAAAGCGGCGGCGGCATTGGATATAGCAGCAAATTCAGGTTGTAACTCAATTCCCCAGGCAAATGAGCAAGCAACCACATCATCGTCATCATCACCCCCGCAAGAGTTTAATGCAATAAATCCTGTGCATAAAAACAAAATAGAAAAGCATACATTTTTCATAGTGAAGTGAATTAAGTTGATAGATATTGTTCCTTTTTTAATATAGATATTAAACTATAATTATACAAATATTATTTTGCATTATTAGTAATGTTTGATTCATGAAATTTGTTTAGCCCTAAATCAGTATAGGGAATGTAAAAACAGTCGGATGTCAAAGTGTTTGGTTGCTTGAATAGGAAACCTATGGGACCGTGGCGGTTTTCGAAGACCTGTATGGAGATCTGTGAGATCTGCTGGAACCTAACGATTTATAATAACAAATACTCGGATTTACTTCTTTTGACTTAGTGCTTATTTCTTTATATTCAGACAAATAGAAGAAGAAATCTATAATAATTTTCCAATGAAAACTTATAAATCAGCTCAGTTAGAAACGAATGATTTTCGCAAGGCATTAAGTGGAGACTTATTATTACCGGAAGATGATGGATACCACGAGGCCCGTTCCGTTTGGAATGGTATGATTGACCGTCAACCTGCCGTGATTGCACAATGTGAAGGAGTAGAGGATGTTATTGCTTCAGTTCTTTTTGCCAAAAGCAATGGATTGGTCACCACAGGTGGTATAGTTTCCACTACCGGTGTAGCAGGGCTTACACTGGAAGAGGGCATTGGCACTTGAGCGTTCAGCCGCGTTAGTAGTTGACAAGATTCGAAAGATCAACAGTGAACAATTTTCAGTGGATTCCTATAGTCATGAAGATGTCCGAACCAGGCAAAACAGGTATCTATCTGATCACTTGCCAATACTTATTAGGGTAAAGAAGGAATAACCATGAAAATAGAACACGTAGCATATTGGGTCAAAGATCTGGAAATGATGAAATGTTTCTATCAGGATTATTTCGGGGGACGTGCATGCGAATTGTATCATAATCCTGAAAAGGGATTTCATTCCTATTTTATTTCATTTTCTTCAGGAGTAAGACTGGAGTTAATGCATAGCAAGCAATTTGCGGAGCAACAACCTGAAAACATCAGAAAACCACTGGGAATAACACATTTAGCATTTTCGGCAGGTAGCAAGAAACATGTAGATGCTTTGACTGAGAGATTAGCTCAGGATGGTTACCAGGTACTTGGAAGGCCTAGAACAACTGGAGATGGTTACTATGAAAGTGTGGTTTTAGACCCAGAACATAATAGAATAGAAATTACCGTTTGACTTATGGGCAAGCGTAAACTAAAAATAGGGATATTGGGATGCGGACCTATCGCCCAATTCGGACACTTGGAAGCTAGCCAAAAAGCGGAAAATGTGGTTCTGTATAGTGTTTTTGATCAAGCTGAGGGCTTAGCTCATAAAATAGTTGGTTGTTAAACATAAACAAGTCCGACGTTATCATTTATTATTGATAACGCCGGACTCATCATATGGAAGGTCTATTTGAAGTTTTTCCTTAGAATAAAATACATCAGTCCAAACCAAATAATACCACCTCCAATTGCCGAGTAAAAACCGATTTCTTTAGGATTAAACGTTCCTGGAGATCCAAAGGCCATCATACAAATCGTAAAACCAATTGAGGCTATTACTAATAGTAATATCGATACTGTCTTTCTTGTCATTATTCTCGTCATGCCACGAACCTTAATTACCAATAGATTCAATGGGATTTCTATTATTAATGCACAAACAATTGACATCCAAAACCCCATTTCCCTGGGATCAAAACTGCCATAAGGCATCAGCCACATGAAGAACGGTATGGTAAGCATGATTCCGATTAATGCCCTATGCTTATGATTCTTATTTAAAAACATCTTCATTTTTTATTGTTAATTACATGGGAATCAGTACAGGGACTGTAAAACAGTCGGATGGAAAGCTGTTCGTTCGATAAGTTAAATAGTCTTCCCAGGCTTCTTCACAAGATGGATAAGTTTGTTTCAAAACATTGTTGGGTCTGAAGCAGGTAGTCAGAAGGTTAGCAGCGACTGATGTAACTGCTCCTCCTGCAAAGCCCACGGCTCCGCCAAAAACAGCGCCACCAACTCCTCCAATGGCAGTTCCTAGTATTGGTACGGTAAATGTTCCTGTTATCGCGCCAACAAATGCACCCCTGACCGCACCCCCAACAAACCCAACTACTGCTCCAGCCCATACGCTCCTCCAATTAACACTACACCCCATGATCCTGCCAATAGGAATACTACTTCCAAGCATTTCCTGCAACGATCTTTGTACAGCTATCGCTCCATCATTGTCCATAAACTCAAGTAGCGCGTTGGTACCGGAAGCAAACTCCAGCAATAATATTTTATCATGCTCCTCCAATTCCTTTGAATGGTTTATCTGGTTTCTAAATGCGTTTACTATTTCGAACCCATCCACGTAATTCTCCAAACCGGCAATATCTCTGCTCAACGCTTTAATATACATTTTTTGAACATCATTAAATATTCTGGTGGTATCAATTACATTGTCCATGGTTTGCATGAAATTTTCATCACTGAACCTGGATGAAAAAGGCGGTGCAGGATAAAAGGGCCGTCGATTAAACTCCGAAACATCTTTAAAATATCCAGCGATATGCTCTTCGGCAGCTTTAGAAATATTCTCCACTTCTATCCTAACCATTAGCTGGTTCTTTGTCTGGTCAACAATTGACGCCAATTGAAGGGACTCAGTTATACCGAACGCCCCTCTGAACATGTCGTCGAACTCTTCCGAAACCTGATCATAATCAATGGTACCAGGTCCGGTGTCCTCAGTGGGCTCACAAGAAAATTGAAAGCTATGACAACATTCAATTAGTTGGTTGTTAAACATAAACAAGTCCAACGTTATCGATTATTGTAGATAACGTTGGACTCACAGTATATTGGCTTTTGAAGGCCTATTTGAAGTTTTTCCTAAGAATAAAATACATGGAAACAGACCAGGCAACACCCGAGCCAAGTGCCATATAAAACCCTAAATCATTTGGATCAAAAGACCCGTAGGGGGTAAAAGCCATCAGACCTAAGGTGCAGCCCAGGCACATTAGATAAAATGATACTAACTTTTTTCTTTTTGACACAATAAATTTATTCAAAGCCCAATAACACCTCTTTCGAATCTTATTCTATGGAGTCTGACTTAGCTTTATCAGAGCGTTGCTTGATTAATTTCATAAATGAAAAATACATCGCGAGGAACCATAAGACTCCAGCACCAATTGAGGTATAGAAACCAATGTCAGTGGGGTTTAGTGATCCATAGGGTCCAAAAATCATAAGACATATGGTAAACATTAACGATCCAATCGCCAATATGATTGTGGTTTTACTGTTCATTGTAGCTTATTTATATCAGTATTGGAACTAAAAAACAATCCGATGGTATAGTTGTTGTCTGATTATTCGTGTAGGCCTCCCATGCGTCATCGCACGATGCGTATGTTTGTTGGAACTTTCCAGATCTACCACAGGAAGTAAGAAAATTACCTGCTAAACTAGTAACTGCACCCGATGCAAAACCCCAGGCTCCGCCAAATACAGCGCCACCAACTCCTCCAACGGCAGTTCCTAGTACTGGAACGGTAAATGTTCCGGCTGTCGCTCCAGTGATGCCGCCAACAACAACTCCAACAGTAAACCCCACTACCGCTCCAGCCCATACACTCCTCCAATTAACATTACACCCCAAGGTCCTGCCAATAGGAACACTATTGCCAAGCATTTCCTGCAATGATCTTTGTACAGCTATCGCTCCATCATTCTCCATAAACTCAAGTAGCGCATTGGTACCGGAAGCAAACTCCAGCAGAAATAATTTATCATTCTCCTCCAATTCCTTTGAATGGGTTATCTGGTTTCTAAATGCATTTACTATTTCGAAACCATCCACGTAATTCTCCAAACCGGCAATATCTCTGCTCAACGCTTTAATATACATTTTTTGAACAGTATTAAATATTCTGGTGGTATCAATTACGTTATCCATGGTTTGCATGAAATTTTCATCACTGAACCTGGATGATAAAGGCGGTGCAGGATAAAAGGGCCGTCGATTAAACTCCGGAACATCTTTAAAATATCCAGCGATATGCTCTCCGGTAGCTTTAGAAATATTCTCCACTTCTATCCTAACCATTAGCTGGTTCTTCGTCTGGTCAACAATTGACGCCAATTGAAGGGACTCAGTTATACCGAACGCCCCTCTGAACATGTCGTCGAACTCATCCGAAACCTGATCATAATCAATGGTACCAGGTCCGGTGTCCTCAGTGGGCTCACAAGAAAATTGAAACATTAGAAGGGCAAGCAGTGTTAACTGAATTTTTCTCATAGTATTTATTTTAAGTGTTTAAAAATTAGTTGTCATTCTAAGAAAAAAAGGAAGCAGCCTCGCCGAGCACCTGGCTACATTAATTGCCCTCTTGAAGTGATCAATGCAACCTCCTCATTGCGAAGCCACCTTTCCTTTTTCATAAACATAGAGCATGGGGGTATCAGGAATCGATACTGAGAAAAATACTTAAAAAATATATTTAATATAGATTATTCACTGGCCCCTGTTGGGCTTTTCGGATTGATCTCTAATTCCGAAATTGGAGGGCTTAAAAATTTATCTTAATATAGAGTCATGAGCTCAAAAATTGGATTGAAAGAGGCCATGTCCATCGGTATCGGTGGGATGGTAGGAGGGGAATTTTTGCAGTACTTGGATTGGCAGTGTCTTTAGGAAAGGGTGGAACGCCAATTTCTTTCTTAATAGCCGGAATCATTACCCTTATAACTTGCTACAGTTACGTGAAACTCTCTCTGGCATATCCCAACAGAGGTGGGACTGTAAAGATTATTAATCAGGGTTTTGAATTGATAGCAAACGCGGCTCCGGATCTAAATAATCCGAAAAAAATATACCAAGAGCATACTACTATTCAGTGGTTTTTGTACTCATCCTATATGTAACAATTGCTATAATAACTGTTGACTCCCTGGCTTTCGATGAAATAGCTTCTGCACAAGATTATGTTTTGGCTGAAGCAGCAAGCCCTGTGCTTGGAGAAATAGGTTTCAAAATCATTGCTGTTGCGGCTTTGATTTCAACATTTTCGGCCATTAATGCTTCACTTTACGGAGGTAGCCGGGTAAGCTATGAAATAGCTGAAGACGATGAATTACCCCATGCTCTAACCAATCAGCTATGGAATCAACCAGTGGGATTGATGGTCACCGCAATTGCCACTTTGATATTGGTTAATATTCTGAATCTGGAAAGCATATCTACGGCTGGCAGCATAGGCTTTTTATCTATTTTTGCCCTGATTAATCTAGTGGGCTACAAATTAGCTTCGCAAATTCAAGGTGTTAAAATAATGCCACTGCTGGGATTTACCCTGTGTGTATTTGCATTGGTAGTCCTGATAGTACAGCAGTATTCTTCCAATTTAACCGGTGTAATGGTATCTGGAGTGACTGACATATAGGGTTATTTATATTAAATATGGTAAGTATCTACCAAACTATTAGTACTTTAAATCCCTTACTGTAAATTAATTGGATGATTATGAGACTACTTTTAAGCGTTTTAATGATCACTGGATTACATACTGCAATTGCTCAGGAATGGACTGCTATATATTATGGAAAAGACATGGAGGGCTGGAATCATGTAAGAGATGGAAGCTTTGTTATTGAAGAAGGCTTATTAGTAACAAAAGGTGGAATGGGATTGCTATGGTACACCGGACAAAAATTTGAAAACGCCAAAATCAGGGTGGTTTACAAGGGTGCTGACCAGAGCAATGCGGGTGTATTTATAAGGATCCCTGAAAAACCCACGGAAGCCTGGATGCCGGTTAACAAGGGGTATGAAGTTCAAATTTCCGACAATCTGGATACACATCATCAAACCGCTCCATTTTGTTGATTATGGCTCAATTTTGAGGTTTTATTTGTATAAAAATACAATTTAGTTGTCTGATATACAGGTATTTATGATATTTATGAACGTGCCTAATCAGACCAGGGGAAAGCTATGTCCGATCCTCAGGGAGTGGCAAGTTAATCAAACTTGATTACCAATGGGTTCTGATTGGTTAATGGATAGAACCAAATCCTCGGTGCTACTTACCATGCCGTAGGCCCTTCGACACAAGTCTATAGTAACTTCCTGCACATTGTCCCAAAGGGTAGCAGTGGCGTCGTTGGCTACCCAAACCTGATATTCATGATGGAGTGCACTGGCAACAGTTGATAGAACGCATATATCGGTCATTACACCGGTAAATATCAATTGTTGTCTTTTGATGCTCCGCAACGCATAGTCCAAATTGGTATGGTGAAAGGCATCATATCCATGTTTGTCCACCACCAGTTCTGTATCCAATGGTTGGAGGGCATCCACAACTTCAACACTTTTATCTCCCAGCATACAGCAATTAATCGGTGATTTGTGTTGTGGGTGCAGTGCTCCTATTAAGTTAGGAACCTTGTTTGAGTATACAAACCGAGTGAAAATTACCGGCACCTGCTTAGATCGGCAGCAATCTATGAGCAGTTGTACGTTTGGAATAATCTTCCTGGCAGCAGGTACTTCCATAGCCGCATCTTTATCAACAAACCCCTTTTGCATATCAATTACCATTAAGGCGACAGATTCCGTGTTGAGATTAAAAATCATAATAGTGAATGATAAATTAGAAATTCGTAATTCGTAATTCGTAATTACGATAGTATATCGTGTATCACATGACCATGCACATCAGTTAGCCTAATATCTCTACCACTAAACCGGAAGGTAAGGTGTTCATGCTCCAGTCCTAATAAATGAAGCATGGTGGCGTGTAAATCATGAATGCTGGTGGGTTTTTCTACCACCCGGTACCCATATTCATCAGTTTCACCATAAATTGTTCCCCCTTTGATACCTGCTCCTGCCAACCATATTGAGAATGCTGATGGATTATGGTCTCTTCCATCCGTGCCTTGAGCAAACGGTGTTCGTCCAAATTCACCTGCAAAAACCACCAAAGTAGTTTCTAACAAACCTCTGCTTTTAAGATCTTTCAGTAGTGTAGCTATTGGCTGATCTACCGCATGAGCATTTCTTTGGTGTCCATCAATTAATCCATAATGTTGGTCCCAACGGTCGGCCTCAACCCTGGGGCAAGTTAACTCAATAAAACGAACGCCTCTTTCCACCAGCCTGCGAGCCATTAAGCACTGAGCGGCGTAACCCGCTAAGTGGGGATCGCTGGAGTCCATACCGTATAACTTTTTGGTTATATTGGTTTCCCCAAAAAACTCGGTTAACTCCGGTACCGAAGCTTGCATACGGTACGCCAATTCATAATTATCAATGGCAGCTTCTACCTGGTCTTCATGACCAATTTTTCCAACAAAAGTTTTATCCATTTGCTTGATCAGGTTCAATTTGCTTTTTTGGATTTCAGCGTTTGGCTCATTGGGATTGACATTAGATATCGGCGTCTTCCCAGGCTTGAGAATTGATGCCTGATAATTGGCGGGAAGGAACCCTGACTTAAAATTATCCAACCCGCCTGGTGGTATTAGCCCTCCATCAAGCACCACATAACCGGGTAGATCTTGATTGTCGGAGCCTAAACCGTAGTTGATCCAGGCGCCCATACTGGGACGACCCTGGAGACCATGGCCTGTATGTAAAAAATAGTTGGCATTGGTATGTTCAGGAAAGTCTGACACCATGGACCGTATCAGTGCCATGTCATCTACGCAAGTAGCAATATTAGGGAATAGATCACTTACCCACATGCCGCATTCACCATATTGTTTGAAATCCCATGGGCTCTTCAAGATGGTTCCGATATTATTAAACTGGGTAGCTTCTACTTTAAATTTATCGTATGGGTTCTGACCATTTTCCTTTTCCAATCTGGGTTTATAATCAAAGGAATCAACCTGAGAAATCCCCCCGTCCATATAAAGAAATATTATACTTCTGGCCTTAGGAGCAAAGTGAGGAATATTCAGCTGGGCGCGGGTGCCCAGCTTTTTGATTATTTCACCTTGTCCGGACTGACTACACCCAAGATTTCCTATTAAACTCATCAGGGCCAGCCCTCCAAATCCATTCTTAGTAAGCAGTAAGGCTTCTCGTCGGGTCATGGCTATATCAAAAATATAAACTCTTTCATATTAAATATGGAATGACAGTAACCTTTCCATAATTCGTAATCCAAATTGGCAATTGCTACCTCCCTTTCCAATAGGTTTTGTTGTTCTTCAAAAAACCCTCGTGCCTGATCTATTTCTTGTACCAACGGTTGCCGGGAAAAGGCTTGCATATACACACGCTTAACCCGATCCTCGAAGCTATCATGTTCTTTAATTAACTGAAGAGCCCATTTCGATGCCTGGTCGGCAATAAAGGGATCGTTTAACAGGGTCAACGACTGTGAAGGCACATTGGATACATTCCTGCGGCCAAAAGTGCTGAATGGAATCGGCATATCGAATGCCAACATCATAGGTGGCAAAAAATTGCGATTCATTGCCTGATACACACTCCTTCTTCCTGCTCCATCCAAGGGACCAGATTCTTTAGGCCTTCCCCGTCCACGGAGAAACTCCGTAAGATACACAGGAACCGACGGCCCATACATTGCAGTATCCAGGTTACCCGAGGTAATCAGAACCGCATCCCTTAAGGATTCTGCATTTATTCTACGCACCGGATAGTGCTGCAACCATATATTTGCCGGATCTTCCAGGGTGCTGGACCGGGAAGCTTTAGTTACCCGTTGGAATGCCTGGGACATCATCATGTATTTTAAAATTTTCTTAACTGACCACTGCTCCTCCATAAATTTTACCGCCAGGTAGTCCAATAATTCCGGGTGCGAAGGTATTTTGCCCTGTACACCAAAGTTATCGACTGTTTCAACCAGTCCACGTCCGAAAACATGGTGCCATAATCGATTGACCATTACTCTGGCAGTAAGTGGGTTATTTGAGTTTGCAATATTCTCCGCCAACTCCAATCGTCCGCTGCCTTCTTTGTTATATACCTCCGAAGTATCTGAAAGAGCAGCGAAAAATCGGTGAGGCACCTTGTCCTTACTTAAATTTTGTAAACTTCCCCTGATAAAAACAGGGCTTTCAATATGATCGCCATCTGTTACCCCCACCACAAAACCGGAATCATATAACGAACGGCTTCGACGCTGTTGATCTTGCTGCCAATCAGCTAGCTCCGGGATCAACGGTTTCTTTTTTGAAAACCAATTATTGAGCATCATAACTTCTTGTGGAGTTGCCACACCATCAATCCAATGCTGTTTTGCCATTGTAATTGACTGCTGCCTGTTAACTTTTGAAATGCCCGGTACATTTATATTCAAACTATCAAATCCCAGCACGTACTCAACCTCGATCCACGCCTCTGCTGCAAGATCAAATTCATGGCTTTTCTTATCTCCCCCACTCATAAAATCTCCAACCAACAACTCTATATAAGCATTATGCCCGCTCCACATAGAAAGGTTTATTCGATAATCTTGTAATTCATCGCTATCCGGATGTGTTTGCAGTTGTCCGTAGATAGGGTCCTGAATCAATTGAAAATTATCTATAATCACTCGAACCATTGAATTTTTTCCTGCAGCACGGATAAGCAGGCTATCCTCGGCTATAACAAATCCGGGTGACCTCAGGGCCCCATAAAGACCCTTTCCAGACAGCTTACTGGATGCTTTGCCCTGTTCCAGCCCAACAATTCGGCTTCCTTTTATTATCGGGTGTCCTAAAGCATTGGCAAATGCGATCCCATCGGTAGTCCAATCATTCAAGGTTCCATC
>QIMC01000074.1 GCA_003232185.1 Flammeovirgaceae bacterium
TCAACAGTTTCGGAAGTTGCACTTCCTTTGTCCTTTTTTCCAAATACTGAAAAGTGGACGTAGCGTTTTGGAGACTCCCTCATATCAATAAACAGTTTGTCAAGGTCTTCCATAGTCTGAGTCATGTTGTTGTATAACTTATCATCTTTCAGCAATAAGCTCATACTTCCTTCACCTTCGTTTATTAATCGAAAGGTTTTTCCCAGCTGATCTAGTGTTCGTTTAGTAGATGTCATCAAAGCATCCAGTTCTAAATTGTTTACAGTATCTGCTATCTGGTTCATTCTTGCAACCAATGCTGATACCCCACTATCAGGATCACTCAACTCCGTCAACAGCTGATCCAGTTTAGCGGCCATAGATCCAAGTCTGGAACTACCGCTGGCCATATTGGCTGATGTGTTTTTGAAATTGACAATCACCTCATTGATGTTGTCTTCGTTGTTGGCAATATTTGCCAAAATAGTATTGAGATTAAGCAAAGTAACTTCCAACTTATTTACCAACGGCATCGCTGCAGTGGTAATTTGATCAGCCATTCCTTTATGCAATTGAGCCCTGAGTGTATCTCCTTCCTTTAGTGCAGGCCCCATGTGAACAGAATCCAAATGAACAGCCTTAGTGCCTAAGATATCACTTTTGATAACCGCCCAGGTTCCCCTGCCCAACCTTTGATCATTGCTAATATCAAGCGAAACTAATAACCGATTTCCCTGATCCTGGAGTATTTCAATATTACTCACCCTACCTACGGAAAAACCGTTAATCCACACAGGATTTGAAACATTTAATCCATCAATATTATCGTATACGGCATAATAGGTTCGGTTCGGGGAAAAGAAGTCACTTCCCTTTAAAAAATTAAAACCCATATACAAAACTGCAATTGAAATAACCGCCAGTAATCCAACTTTGAACTCCTTAGAAAGTTTCACTCGAATGCTGATTTCATGAGATAATAGAGCCTAAAAAAACCTTGGCCAAATATAGGAACTTTAATTAGAAGATTCCATGTCTTGCTTGTAATCCCTAATTGCACGGAATATAGCAGACGCTATATAACTTTGCTGCACTTGATCGTTGAGGTCTTTTTCCTCCGAGGGGTTGGACAAATAACCTGTTTCCACTAATACTGCCGGCATTGAAGTTCGCCACAACACCCAAAATCCTGCTTGTTTCACCCCCCGGCTTCGGCGGCCTGCACGGGTTTTAAATTGGGTCTCAATACTAGCGGCCAGATTCAGGCTATTCTCTAAATGGGCATTTTGAAATAACTCAAACAGTATATGGGACTCCGGACTTTTCGGGTCAAAACCTTCATACCTGTCTTCGTAATCTTGTTCTAGTAAGATCACTGAATTCTCCCTTTTAGCCACTTCCAGATTATCCTTCGTCTTGTGAGTACCCAAGACATAGGTCTCGGTCCCATAGACATCCTTTCTTACAAAAGCATTGCAATGAACAGATACAAATATGTCTGCATTACTTTTATTGGCAATTTCTGCCCGTTCATCAAGGTCAACAAATTTGTCCGTTTCGCGGGTGTAAATCACTTCCACATCCTTCAAATGCTTTTCAATGATAGATCCCAACTCCAAAGCGATTTTTAAGGTGATTTCCTTTTCCTTGGAGAATTTCCCCCGTGTACCTGGATCATGTCCTCCATGGCCGGCATCTATGACAATTCTTTTAACCTGGTTTCTGCGAGGTAAGTCAGGGCCGGAAGTACTTGAAGTGATCAGTAAGAGAAGAAACGAAAATAATCCTATTGCAATAATATTACGTACCATCTTTCGCTTGTTATTCCCTAATACCATAAATTTACACAAATTTGGGATTTTTTTCGTAAAACGGAAATGTACTGTGACTAATATAAAAGCAGTTCTTGGCAGCAGTTGGCAAGTCGCACTGTTTTTTACTCTATTTATTTTCTGCTTTTCAGCTTTTGGTCAACAGCCTGCACCGGTCAACAAACCAATCTCAGCTGACAGCCTTAATCCCCTGCTTAACCAAGGAACAACTACAAATAGTACAATACTAAACGCTGATTCCTCTGTAGTTAGCGATACCGTATCAGTTCAACAAAGGGGAGATATTGAATCATCCATTCAGTATTATGCCAAGGATTCTATAGTAATGGACCGGGAAAATGAAGTTATTTTCCTATACGGTGATGCCAAGGTAGATTATGACGATATTACCATCGAGGCGGCCATCATAATATTTGACCAGAAAAATAATCTACTCTCTGCTCAAGGCACGCCTGACTCCACAGGCAAAGAAATTGGAAAACCGGTATTTACAGAAGGTGGGGTAACTTATACTACCGATGGCATGCAATATCACTTTGGTAATAGAAGGGCCATAACTACCGGCTTGGTTACGGAGCAAAGCGGCGGCTATTTACATGGTGAAGAGGTTTACAAAAATGAAGACGATGAACTATTTGTAAATCATGCAAAGTATACTACCTGTGACCTGGTACACCCTCATTTTGAAATTCGATCCAGGAGACTAAAACGATCTGGTAGAAATATCATCTCCGGACCTTTTAATCTATACTTCAATGATGTGCCAACGCCTCTTGGCCTTCCCTTCGGTATGTTCCCGGATCCGGAAACCAGGACTTCAGGGATAATTATGCCCAGTTATGGCGAAGAAAGCCAACGTGGGTTTTTCCTGCGGGATGGTGGTTACTATTTTAATATTAATGAATACTGGGACCTCAGCCTTACCGGTGAAATATATAGCAAGGGAAGCTGGGGAACCAGAGTGGCTGCCAATTACAGAAAACGCTACGCCTACAACGGAAGGTTTAATTTTAACCTGACCAAAAGAAAAACCGGGTTTGAGGGAGAGGATTCCGAAAGCAATGACTTCAGCCTTAACTGGAGTCATACGCCGGTTTCTAAAGGCAATAGCCGATTTTCAGCCACGGTAAATGCTGCTACCAGCACCTACAACCAAAACAACGCCCTCACGGTACAGCAAAATATTAACGCCAACCTGAACTCCAGCATAAGTTATTCCAAAGTATTCGTGGGGACGCCCTTTAATTTGACCATGAGTGCCAGGCACAATCAAAACCTGAGCACTAATATTGTCGATATAACCCTGCCCGAAATGAGCATTAATATGAACCGCCAAACGCCCTTTAAGCGTTCGAAGGTAGGGCTGTTAAAGAATTTTAGTTTTTCATGGACCTCAAATTTACGCAACAGGGTTACCAACAGTCCAACCCGTCGGGGAGCTACTTTCAACATTGTCAATGGAGGAGAACAAGTGGACGACACCCTGGCGTTCAATTTTGAAAATTTACCTGCTTTGCTTGAAAACGCTGAAAATGGTGCAAGACATCAGATTCCGGTAACCACCTCTGCTAAACTATTCAAACACTTCACCATCAGTCCGACCATAAGTTTCACGGAATTATGGTATCTGAAGAAACTTAATTACACCTATGTTCCCGAAGAAAACGGAGTACGAATTGACACCCTGAATGGGTTTAGCAGGGCCACTACCTACACTTCCGGGGCTTCTTTAAGCACCAGGATTTATGGTACCTTTCAAGGTAAACCGGGCAATAAGGTGCAAGCCCTGCGGCACACGATAATACCAACCATAAGTTTTGGTTATACCCCTGATTTTACTACTGAAAAATTCGACTATTTCCAGGACGTTCAGGTTGATTCATTGGGAAACAGACAACTGCTCTCCCGGTACAATGGATTTGTGTTTGGCAGCCCGGCTATGGGCAACAGCGGTTCTATTGGTTTCAGTTTACAAAATACCCTGGAGATGAAAGTTAAAAAAAGCGATACCTCCAGCACTTCTAAAAAAATCCATCTCCTCAGGAATTTAGGCTTCTCTACCAGTTACAATCTGATCGCGGACTCCTTCAACCTGGCTAATATAAATATTCGGGCTACCACCAGTATACTCGACAACCTGATTGATTTTAGTGCAGGTTTTACTATCGACCCGTATATTTATGAACTTATAGCGCCCATAGAGGAAAACGGCCCAGTTAATCAGCGTCGAGTAAATAAATTCGCCTGGAATAATGGCCAGGGGCTGGGGTCGCTTAAATCGGCCAATTTTGCCTTCAACACCAGGCTTGACCCAAAAACACTTCGAGGCGAAAAATCAGAAAGCAATCCGGTAACGCCCGGTCTAAACAACCTAAACCGGGATTCAAACTCACCAGAAGGGCTCCAACGTGAAGCTCAGATTCAGCATATTGTGGACAACCCAAACAGGTATATAGATTTTAGCATCCCCTGGACCATACGTTTACAATATACGCTTAGATATACCAAAACCGGATTCGAAGAACCTTCGATCAACCAAAGCCTTACTTTCAGCGGTGACATGAGCCTTTCGGCTAAATGGAAAATGACCTTCAATTCAGGGTATGACTTCCAGAATAACCAGTTTACTCAGACCAGATTAAGCATAAATCGTGATCTACATTGCTGGACATTCAGTTTGGACTGGGTCCCTTTCGGACGATTTCAATCCTACAGTGTCAATATTAACGTTAACGCCACGCTCCTCCGGGACCTGAAATTGTCGAAACGAAGAAGTTTTGTAGACAGTGGAGCGGACTTTAACTAACCCAATGAGTCACATCATCAAGGCTGGGATTTTTTACCTGCTGCAGTTTCATCTTCTTTCTCATTCCGCACACATTGTTAAACAACTTATTGGGGGGTACTGCCTTGATTTGCTCAATACTTAATAGACCTAGTTTTTGTAGAACCGGGACCAAGTCCTCTGGAACCCCAATAGAGGTATAGTCTTTAATAGACGCTACTTGTTCTACTTTTTCAGGTTTCATTTGTGGGAAGAAAATAACGTCCTGAATGGATTTTGAATTAGTCATGATCATACACAGCCGGTCTATACCCACCCCTAAACCAGCAGTAGGGGGCATACCATATTCCAATGCCCTTAAAAAGTCCTCATCCAATACCATGGCCTCATCGTCTCCACGTTTCCCCAACTCCATTTGGTCCTCAAACCGCTGGCGCTGGTCAATAGGGTCGTTCAATTCCGAAAAAGCGTTGCATATCTCTTTACCATTACAAATGGCTTCGAATCGCTCCACCAGACCTTCCTTTGATCGGTGTTTTTTGGCCAGAGGGGACATTTCTACCGGATAATCTGTAATAAAAGTGGGCTGAATCAAATTTGGTTCACACTTTTCACCGAATAGTTCATCAATGATTTTACCTTTCCCCATGGAAGAATCTACTTTTACTCCGAGGTTTCCAGCAGCTTCTCGCAGGACATTTTCATCCATCTTCGAAATGTCTACTCCGGTAAAATGTTCAATGGCCTCGAACATAGTGTATCTTTTCCAAGGCCTCTTGAAATCAATGACTTGATCTCCAACAGTAATACCGGTGGTACCATGCAAATCAAGGGCTACCCGCTCAATCATTTCTTCTACCAACTCCATCATCCATTGATAGTCTTTATAAGCTACATACAACTCAACCTGAGTAAACTCAGGATTATGGAACCGGGACATGCCCTCATTTCGAAAGTCTTTGGCAAATTCAAATACTCCCTCAAAACCACCTACAATTAAGCGTTTAAGATATAATTCATTGGCAATGCGCAAGTACAATGTCATGTCCAGAGTATTGTGATGGGTTTTAAAGGGCCTTGCCAACGCCCCCCCATAGAGTGGCTGTAAAACAGGAGTTTCTACTTCCAGGTACCCTTTTTCATTGAGATAGGAACGAACAGAACCTACCAGTTTTGTCCTTTTTACAAAAGTGTCTTTTACCTGGGGGTTTACAATCAAATCGACGTATCGCTGACGGTATCTTTGTTCCGGGTCAGAGAAAGTATCATGTTGCACTTTATTGCCCTGTTCATCTATGGTTTCCTTTACAATGGGCAAAGGCCTAAGTGATTTAGAAAGCACCACCAATGTGGTTACGTTAACTGTAACCTCTCCACTTTGTGTTTGAAATACATTCCCTTTTATGCCTAAGATATCACCTATGCCCAATACTTTTTTGAATACAGTATTGTAAAGTGTTTTGTCCTCATCAGGACAAAGCTCATCTCTTTTCAAATAAAGCTGAATGCGACCGCTGGCATCCTGCAGTTCTGCAAAGGAAGCAGAGCCCATAATTCGTTTACTCATCAACCGGCCGGCAATGACAACTTCTCCCAGGTCCGTTCCCTGGTTGAAGCGCTGGGTGATTTCAGTAGCTGAGGCGGTTACTTCAAATATTTCTGCTGGATAAGGATCGATACCTAAATCCAGCAACTGCTGACGTTCCTGTCTTCGGATGATCTCCTGTTCACTAAGTGGCATATCTCAAGAATTTAGCTGCAAAAATAGGCATATTATATAAAACTACGAACCCTGTGCGAAGGCGTTTCTGCGAGCCAGCTCTTTCTTTATTAAAATATACTCCCTGCTGCTCTGCCCGGCAATGGCTGTATTTTCTTCTGCTCGTCTAAAAAGGTATGGAATTACCTCACTTACCGGCCCGTATGGAAGATACTTACTTACATTGTAACCCGCATTGGACAAGTTAAAACTGATGTTGTCGCTCATACCATAAAGTTGAGAGAAAAACACCCGCGGGTCATCAGGTCTAATTTCATATTTTTCCATGAGTTCGGTAAGGTACCAACTGCTGTATTCATTATGGGACCCGCAAAATAAGGAAATACAGCTCAAGTGCTCAATACAAAATTCTAAACCTTTGTTGAAGTCTGCATCGCATGATTCCTTATCAACCTGAATGGGGTCCGGATAGCCAATCGCCTGGGCTCGCTCCCTTTCCTTTTCCATATATGCTCCGCGTACCATTTTCACCCCCAACTTGTAGTTGTTCCCGGAGGCATCAGAAAATGCATGCTGAAGCTTTTGATAGGTTTCCTTAAGATACATTTGGAAGGTATTGAATACTATGGGCTGATTTGAGTTATATCGTCTCATCATATCATAAGCCAACTGATCTATAGGCTGCTGAATCCAGGTTTCCTCTGCATCAATCAACACCCGCACCTCCTTTTGAAATGCTGCTTCACAAATGTTGTTTACCCTGATCTTTATTCTCTCCCAGGCTTGTATCTGGTGGTCATCTAATGACTCACCAAGTTGAATTTGGTTCAAAAGCAGGTTGGATCCAATACCAGATAGCTTAAAGACCACAAATGGGTTTTTAGGTTCGATACCAGCCTTCTCCACCGTGTTTAAAATTTCATTTGCGGTACATTCAAAGTCTTCTTCATTTTCAGTACCCTCAACAGAATAGTCCAAAATTGTACCGATACCGTATTTATTGAGTTCGAGGGATTTTTCTCTGCACTGTTCAATGCTCTCGCCCCCACAAAACAGTTCAAAAATGGTACATTTTATCAGTGGTTTTACGGGCAAGCTTAATTTCAGTGCTACTTTTAAGAAATTAGTACCTAAATTTACCAGCCACGGTAAGTTCATGATACAAAACAACCAATGCATCTTTCTTAAGGCAGCATCTGATTTTGAAGAGAAAGCTATGGAAGTGTTCTCAAATGATACCTTTTGCTGTGCATTCATAATTCTGCAAGATAGAAAATCAATGGATATTTTGATTTGTAAACGATAATATGGACGAGCTACCTGAAAATATTGAGATTACTGAAGATATTGCCCCAATCATTAATAAATTCATTACTGACGGTCAATACCATACTATTGGACTGTTGGTAGATAGCAATACTTCCATTCATTGTTACCCTCTTATTGAATCCGCTCTTCCCGACCATTTTCTGATCCATATTGCCTCAGGCGAGAAACATAAAGACCTGAGTACCTGCAATGGAATATGGGAAGAAATGACCCATCATCAAATGGACCGAAAATCACTTTTGATCAACTTAGGGGGGGGAGTTATAGGAGACATGGGTGGGTTCTGCGCAGCTACCTACAAACGGGGTATCAACTTCATTAATGTACCTACCACATTATTGGCTCAGGTAGACGCTTCTATTGGGGGCAAGCTCGGTGTTGATTTTCAGGGGTACAAAAACCATATTGGGGTTTTTCAGGATCCTCAGCAGGTAATTATCTGCCCAGAGTTCTTATCCACTTTGCCCACAACAGAGCTTCGGTCTGGTTTCGCTGAAGTAGTTAAACATGCATTAGTATTCGACCAACAGTATTGGA
This sequence comes from Flammeovirgaceae bacterium, assembly GCA_003232185.1. Classification (GTDB taxonomy): domain Bacteria; phylum Bacteroidota; class Bacteroidia; order Cytophagales; family Cyclobacteriaceae; genus SZUA-3. The sequence goes on from QIMC01000074.1 coordinate 8,183, forward strand.
ATAAGATCCGATCCAGCCCCTGGGATTCACAAGTATGGAGTGAACACATTACACATTCCGTATTTACTAAATCCAGTATTGTTGCCCAGGATCCTACCGAAATCGGCATAACGGAAAATTTTAAATTTTGGACATACCATTGGTCATGCCATTGAGCGCCATTATTTACATGGAACCGAGCCGCTGTTGCATGGAGAAGCCATCGCCATTGGAATGATCTGTGAATCCTTCCTATCGACAATAAAAGAAGGGTTCTCTGAGCAAAATTTAGCTGATATTACCGACTATTTGATTCAGACCTTCGGTAAGGTTCAAATCCCTGAAGAAGAGCTGAATGCGATAGCAAAAAATGCACTTCAGGATAAGA
>QIMC01000129.1 GCA_003232185.1 Flammeovirgaceae bacterium
GGAACAATGACGGATGGAATTCAATAGATGGATTCCCAAAAGATATGCAGTTTGTACTTCCATCGGTAACCTCGTTCGATTGGACACAGTATTCGATAGATGTACAGGTTCCGAATGATCCAGAAGCAGTTGCAATGTCGGTAAGACTGCACGCCTATTCAAGGTTTACCGGAACAGTTTATTGGGATGATCTGAAGGTTGAAAAACTTGTCACTACAGAAGTTGAGGATGGAACTATTCCAACTGAGTACTCCGTATCTCAAAACTATCCTAATCCGTTTAATCCGTCCACTACTATAAGGTATAGCATTCCACAACAGTCGATTGTAACAATCAAAGTTTACGATATATTAGGTACGGAAGTAACGACCCTGGTAAACGAAGAGCGAACACCAGGCATTTATAGTGTACGATGGAATGGAGATAATAGTTATGGATCAAAAGTAGCTTCTGGAATATACCTCTATCGTGTTGTTGCAGGAAACTTTGTTCAGGTTAAAAAGATGATTCTCTTGAAATAAATAAAGTGAATTGAGCCAGGATACTATGATGTTAATAAGTATCCTGGCTTTTTTTTATTTTACCTTAGAAAACCACCTGCTTTGCTGTGGTTATGTTCTTTTGGCTATGCCTTTATTTGTTGAGATGAATTGAATGATGAATATCGACTCGTCTCGGAGACGAAGTTTACGGATTAACGAATAATGATTTTAAGATGTAACATTTTAATCTGTAGGTTTATATCTGGACAAGACAAACTCAAAATACTTAAAAATTCTAAAATCGCTAATCGGTGTTCGATATTCAAAAACATGGAAAAGCTTAAAGCTCCATAAGGGGCTAATCAAAGCCACATTCTTAGAAGGTGTGATTATTACTCTTAATTCTTTTATATTAATTACTACTATAATATTAAATTTCTCGCTATGATTAGAAATCATTTTAAATCATTCATAGTAACAATTTCATTCTTTATTTTTACTATTAGTACGAATTCCTTAGCGGGTACAACCGGAAAAATTGCCGGAAAAGTAATTGATGCAGTTAGTGGCGAACCCCTTATTGGTGCTAATGTAATAATTATGGGAACAACGTTAGGGGCTGCTACAGATTTTGATGGAAATTTCTTCATTATAAACATTCCACCCGGAAAGTATGAAGTGAAAGCTTCAAGTATTGGGTACAATGCTGTGTTAGTTCAAAAGGTAAAAGTGTCAGTCGATCAAACCACGAAATTAAATTTTGAATTGAAGGAAGAAGCCGTTGAAATGGGTGATGTAGTTGTTGTGGCAACACGACCAATTGTTCAGAAGGATTTAACTTCAACTCAGTCGAACATCAGCGGCGAAGATATTGCGATGCTTCCCCTTGAGACAGTTCAATCTGTTGTTAACCTGCAAGCGGGTGTCATTGATGGTCATTTTAGAGGCGGGCGATTAAATGAGGTTCAATATCTGGTGGATGGAGTTTCAACTAATGATGTATTTACCGGCTTACCATCAATGGAGGCAGAAGTAAATAGTATCCAGGAAGTTCAGGTTCTAACCGGGACATTTAATGCTGAGTATGGTGACGCTTTATCCGGGGTGGTGAATCAGATAACTAAAATACCGGGAGATAACTACAAATTTAATTTCTCAGCTTATTTTGGTGATTATGTTTCATCTAGATCAGATTTATATGAAAATATTAGCAATATTTCCCCAACCGGAGTTTCCAATCTGCAAGGAACATTTTCAGGACCTATACCGGGATCTGGTGAATTATTAAAATTTTTCATCTCCGGCAGATATTTTCGTGATGAAGGATATATTTATGGTAAAAGAGTTTTTAATCCTTCTGATTCTTCTAACTTTACTGCTAATGATCCTGCAGAATGGTATGTTGGAGCAACGGGTGACAACGCTTTCGTACCTATGGCTTTTAATGACAGACTTTCACTGCAAGCAAAGATTGCTATTAAAGTTGGCACTGGTCGGGGAATTGTATTAAATGGATTATATTCGAGCAAAAAATTTAGATCATATGATCATCTTTTTAAGCTTAATCCAGATGGTGATTACAAAAAATTTAACGACAGTTATTTATTAAGTGCACAATATACCCAGGTGTTTAGTAACTCTACTTTCCTGGATTTATTGGCTTCGGCATTCGAATCAGATTATAAACAGTATGTTTTTGAAAATCCATTAGACCCGAGATATGTTGATCCGAAAAGAAAAAGGGATGTAAGTGGGAATTCATTCTTAACCGGCGGGACTCAAAATTGGCAATTTAATCGAACTTCACAAACGTACACAGGAAAAATTGAGTTAACTACACAATTAAACCAGATTCATCAATTCAAAACCGGTGCTGAATTTAAATACCACAATATTAATTATGAAGATTTTCAGATAGTGATTAATGCAGCAACAGGGTCTAAACCTACACTACCTACACCAGGATCATTTAACTTCAATGTTTATAAAACAAATCCTTATCAATTTGCTGCTTACATCCAGGATAAAATTGAACTGGATTATTTAATTGTAAATGTTGGTGTAAGGTTTGATTATTTTCAACCCGATGGCAAGTATCTATTAGATCCTAACAACATCGCAGTTCTTGACGATATGATGCCTCCTTTCCCTGATTCATTAATGGGAACAGCGAGCATTAAATCTCAATTCAGTCCACGGCTGGGAATATCTTATCCTATTTCGGATAAAGGTGCAATACATATTTCATACGGTCGTTTTTTCCAGATTCCACCATTTGAGTTTCTATATCGAAATCCGAATTTCAGAGTACCTTTAACAGGCAACTTTCCTGAAAATATTGGAAATAATATTGGTAACACTGATTTACAACCACAGAGGACCGTCATGTATGAGATAGGTTTGCAGCAACAATTATTTGGCGACTATGGTATAACTATTACAGCTTATTTGAAGGATATCCGAAACCTGCTTGGCAGTCAGATACATGTAAAAAATAATTTCAAAAAATTCAGCAAGTTAATTAATATTGATTATGGTTCTGTAAAGGGAATTACTCTTTCATTTGAGAAACGATTCAGCAGTGGATTTAGTGCAACTTTAGATTATACTTTTCAAAAAGCAAAAGGTAATGCTTCAGATCCTAACGCTGCTTTTGATAAAGCTCAAGCAAACCCTCCCATCGAAATAAACAAACAACTTGTACCTTTGGATTGGGATAGAACTCATGCAATTAATTTTACTATTACTGCGGGTGTTCCGGGAGATTATATAATTAGTTCCATAGGCAGATGGGGTACTGGATTACCATATACTCCTTCAATTCAAAACCAGCGGACAGGGTTGGAAAATAGTGATAATAGACCATCGATTTTTAACATAGACCTGTTTATAACAAAATTCTTCGATTTATTAGGTCAGCAAATCTCTGTATTTTTAAAAGTATTTAATCTCCTTGACACTGCAAATGAGCTTCAAGTTTTCTCAGATACTGGAAGAGCAGGTTACACACTTGAGCTTACCCGGGCACAACAGCAGCCGCGTGGAGTAAATACATTAAGAGAATTTTTTACCAGACCTGATTTTTATTCGGCACCAAGACAGATTGTATTAGGTACCTCTTTAGGATTTTAAATGTGAGGAATACTGGAGTTTTTAAATGAGATTTAAATTAAAAAACAAAATCATATATTATCAAGTTTTCTTATTCACATGTCTATTCCTGATAACCGGTAATATAATGGCTCAAAGAATTGTAGATAAGAACAAAGGAAACCATAACAATACCAAGAAGGGTTTCATGGATGGTAATTTGGTATCTACTGTTTATTATAACTTTGGTGAAATAGCAGATTGGCTAAATGAACCAAGCAGGAGCGGTGTTTGGCCTAAGGGAACAAATCACACCTATGTTGATGGTGTTGCAATAATTGTTCAGGCAGAAACTCAGGATCCGGCTGGTAATATTATTCATCCTCTTGAAACAAACTATTATGAGTTCACTCGCAGTGATCCTGCAACCGGTGTAACTTATGGATGGTATGCACTACCCGGTTATGAAAATCCCTTTAATTCTTCTCCGGCAAGAAGTGATGATCAGGGTACGTGGCCGGATTCCTGGCCCGATAGATTATCTGATTGGAACGGAATCTGGAATGGTTTCTTTGGGAAAGGAGTTAAAAATGCCGACTTAGAAACTTTCTTTGTAATGGATGATAATGAAGATCGGGAGTATATGTTAGATAATAATTTCTTTCCTGACCGGGAAGACCTGGATAGAGGTGGTTTGGGTATGCAAGTTAGAACCCGGGGATTTCAATGGTCCCAGGTTCTTGCCGAGGATGCAATATTTTGGTTATACGAGATTACAAATATGGGTACAACCGATTATGATAAAGTTCTCTTCGCACAATATATTGATTGGGGAATTGGTGGTCATGATAATTCATCAAATAATGCAGGAGACTATAACGAATTATTAGATATTTCCTATGCGTGGTCAACTGTTCCGTTTGGCAGCCCCGGTAATTGGAGTCCGGTTGGATTAGCGGCTTATGCATTTCTTGAAAGTCCCGGGCTTCAGGATGATAGAATTGATAATGATGATGATGGATTGACCGACGAACAGAGAACCAATGAACCAACAGTATTCATCTCTGATCCAAACCTGGACCCGTTTTTATTAGACCCATTTCAGGATACGACCAGATTTAAAGAGTTCTACGGTTTTTCCTGGAAACCTCACTGGGATGCGGATGAAAATGCTAACTGGAGAATTTTTCTTGATGCCAATGATAATGGTGAATGGGACGAGGGTGAACCACTTAATGATGATTTAGGAACAGATGGAATTGGACCCTTTGATGAAGCATACTTAGGACCTGATTTTGATGGTACGGAAGCTAACGGAATGCCCGACCAGGGAGAACCGAACTTTGGAATCCTGGATAAAGATGAATCCGATCAACTTGGATTGACCGGGTTTAAAATCTTTTCTGTACATACATTCGACTTAAATGATGATGTAGAAAATTGGGATGTGCTTTCGGATTTGCCTGCACCACATGGGCAGTCGCTTGTAGGCGTTAATTTAGCTAATTATTTCTCCAGTTATCTTTTCCATTTATTTGGAAGAGATAAATATTCAGCAATTCTTGGCTCTCCTCAGGAAACCGGAGAGACTGAAAGATTTTCGATGGGATTAATTTTTGGAATTGATCAGGATGATGTTTTCCGGCGAAAGAAAACAGTTCAACAGATTTACAATGCAAATTACAGGTTTGCAAAACCACCGGATAAACCCATTATAAAAGTTATTCCGGGTGATCGTAGAGTAACTCTTTATTGGGATGGTCGGGCAGAGTTAACCTTCGATGCATTTTTTCAAAAATTTAATTTTGAGGGCTATAAGATTTTCCGATCAACAGAATTTGCTTTTTTAGAAAATAAAATAATAACGGATGCCTTTGGAAAGCCAACCTTCAGAAAACCAATTGCCCAGTTTGATTTAGTTGATGGTGTTCAGGGACTGCACCCAATAGATGTAAACGGGGCAATGTACAATTTAGGAACTGACAGCGGACTGAAGCATTCTTTTATTGACACTACTGTTCAGAATGGACAAACTTATTATTATGCGGTTGTTGCATACGATCAGGGTTTTGTTACGCAAACAATTGAAGGGAATATTGAAGGAATACCTCCTGCGGAAACCACAAGTATTTTAAAAAAAGATATCAACGGAAATATTACAACTGATATTAATACTGCAGTTGTAATTCCCAAAGCACCCGCTGCTGGTTTTATTTCACCGGGGATAAAAAACTTTTTTGGTTCCGGTCCGGGAACCGGGAACGTATCTGTTACTATTTTGGATCCGGATTCAGTCAGGAATTTACATACTTACAGATTAGAGTTTGAAGATTCAACAAAATATCATAACAATTCTTTTCCATATTATTCTCTTATAGACTATACCGAAGGCGATACGCTGATTAATTTAAAACAAATTCAAGGTAGTGATGATCAAACAAAGGTTACAGACGGTATCTCATTGGATATTCTAAGCGATCTCAGCGTGATTGTCGATAGGGATAAAACAGGGTGGAAAAGCGGGAATAGTAATTTCATTGTCCAGATCGGATTCGATTCAAGATTTGCCGATGCATACAATGGTAAACGAGTTGACTATCCTGCTGATTTCGAAATAACATTTACTGCACCTGGAGAAGGCGACACCTCATTTATTGCGGGCAGTTTTTTTCAACCTATTCCCTCAAATATAGTTGTAAAAAATATTACTGAAGATATTGACCGCTTTCAATTTATATTCAGAGATATAAATGATAACGAACTTTTTGATGTGGAACCCGATTCTGCCATTGGAGATGCTATATTCATGGTAGTCGGAGACTCTGCAGGGAAACCAGCAGAGACCTGGTCAGAAGCAAGGATTAGCTGGTCTATGACGTTGGTAAGGGACACTACAATAGTTGGGGAAGACCAATTGCCGCCTCAGGAAGGCGATGTATTTAACATTATTACAGAGAAACCTTTCAGAACAGGGGAGTATTTTGAGTTTATTTCAAGTGGGCAGGGATTTGATAAATCAAAAGCACAATCGGAAATGGACAAGATCGCTGTTGTTCCGAACCCTTATACGGGTGCGGCTTCCTGGGAACCATTATCAAACACTGTTGGCAGAGGTGAGCGTAGAATTTATTTCATAAATCTTCCTTATCAAGCTACGATAAGAATTTATAGTTTGAGTGGTAAGTTAGTTAAAACGTTAGAGCACAGCAGCACAATTAGAGATGGGCAGGAAGCTTGGAACCTGGTTTCAAAAGATGGGATGGATATAGCTTACGGTATTTATATTTACCATGTTGAGGCGCCGGGTATTGGAGAAAAAATAGGACGGTTTGCAATAATAAAATAGAGGTTTAATAGTAAGTCTTTGCTAATGAGGTTAACATGATGAATATCGTGATAAAGAAAATATTATTTATCATATTAATACCATTTTATTTAATGGCACAAAATACTAACGTCTCAAAAGTAGCAACAACAGCAGCACCATTTTTGGAAATACCTGTAGGAGGAGCAGCAGTAGGAATGGGAGGAGCGTTTACTAGTATAGCAAACGATGCTTCGGCGATATACTGGAATGTTGGTGGAATAGCTACAATAGGTAAGTATGATCTTCAAGTAGCAAATATGGAGTGGATTGGAGATACAAGATTTAATTTTGTAGGATTGGTACTTCCATTAGGTGAATTTGGAACTCTTGGATTTAGCTTCACTGCTCTTTCTATGGATGATATGGTTGTTAGAACAGTTGAGAAACCCGACGGCACCGGCGAATTTTTTAGCGCAGGTGATATCTCATTTGGTATAAGTTATGCAAGAAACTTAACAGACAGGTTTTCATTAGGTTTTACTTTCAAATACATTCAGGAGAAGATCTGGCATATGACGTCACAGGGTTTCGCAATAGATGCAGGAACATTATTTAGGACTGATATTCTTGGAGGGATGGTTATCGGTGCTTCAATTTCAAATTTTGGAACACCTATGAGACTTGAGGGGCGTGATACCAGGTACTTCATAAGAGTTGATGAAAATAAACAAGGTTCTAATGACAGAATCCCGACAAACATAGAATTAGATTCCTGGGATCTTCCATTAATATTCCGGCTTGGTCTTTCAACTAATGCCATACAAAATGATATTTACAGGTTTACCGTTACACTCGATGCAATCCATCCGAATAATGATTATGAAAGTTTAAATATCGGTGGTGAATTTGCATTTATGGAGTTCTTTTTAATAAGGGGAGGGTACAATGCATTATTCTTAACAGATAGAGAAGGTGGATTGACTCTGGGAGTTGGTGTGAATTCAACTTTGCTTTTTAGCGACACTATATTTCAGTTTGATTATGCTTATCGTGATTTTGGAAGACTTAAAAATGTACATATGTTTTCTTTGGAATTTAAGTTTTAAGGAAATTCAACTAATTGAAAAAATGTTTTCAAATTTCTGTAAAGAATATATTTCACTTTTTGCCGATTACTATCCTTTTTACAACTTCCTATCCATTACAAGATAGTTTAAAATCACAGGTTATTCCATCCGAATTAAAAACTGATACGGCAGTTGCAACTGTAGGACCGATAACTATCAGCAAAGATGAATTTTATAATAGTTATGAATTTGGACCTGCTTTTATAAAAAGAAAAAGTGATTCTAAGAAAAACCATTTGAAATACATGATTTATGAAAAACTATTAGCTTAGCACTGGATGGCTATTCTAAAAATCTTGATAAGGAAGAGGAGACTTCCTCATTAATCAAAGACTTTGAAAGTGACTTAGCAACTGAGGAAATGTTCAAAGAAGATATATTAAATAAAATAGAAATTTCTGAAAAAGAAATTGATACGATAGTTACTCAGAAACAATTAGAGTTAGATATAAGGTGGTTATATGCAGAAAATAGACAAGGAAAAGATGATCTTTTACTTGATTTAAATAATGGAATGTCTTTCGATTCATTATATCAGTTGCAGTTTGAAGATTCAATTTAC
>QIMC01000426.1 GCA_003232185.1 Flammeovirgaceae bacterium
CCAGCATTGAAATGGCACCGAAAGTGGCTGAAATAATGGCACAGGAGTTGGGTAAAGAGCAGGATTGGGTTGTGGAGCAGCTGCGGGAATATATAGTCCTGGCCGGGAATTATATTCTGGAGTAGGGCGCGGAGCGCGGGGCGCTTGGAGCTTGGGAGCTTGGGAGCTAAAGTCTGTCAACTATCTAGTTTTTAGGTGTTTTGAAAGTTTTGTGCTTGAAATTTAAACCTGATAAAATATAAATATTGATAATGCTAGAAACAAGTTATTCATCAGTGCTGGTTATATTTTTAAGCCTCCTGTTCACTGTCTATCCAATTTTGGGGCAATCACAGATCTCATTAGATAGCCAACCATTATTGGAGAAAGGTGATCTTTCCGCGAAGATGGTGGAAGGAATTAATCGTTTTTTAACAAATGAGACAGAACAGGTTCGGCATTCCAGGGATAGCTTATGGCTACGGGACTTTTCTTCTCCTGAAGCATTCAATCAATCCATTGTGGAGCAGCGTGAATTCCTGGCTCGACGTTCAGGAGTAGTAGATATTCGAGTTTCACCAAGTATGGAAGTACAAACCAACCACCATTTAGAACAGTTCACAGTAGAAACCGACGCCTGCATTATACGTCCAATTACCTGGAGTGTACTAGAAGGTTTGTCGGCTGAAGGACTGCTACTGCAACCCAAAGGAACAATCCGTGCACGAGTGATAATGATTCCAGATGCGGATGTATTACCGGAAGTACTTGCCGGACTACAAAAACAAAATAATTCCGGATACTTCATGGCACAACAACTTGCCAATGCAGGCTGCGAAGTATTGATTCCACTGCTAGTCAACCGTAAAGACACTTTTTCAGGTAACCAAGTGGTTAACCGTTTCACCAACCAGCCTCATAGGGAATGGATTTATAGGCAAGGTTATGAGGTTGGCCGTCACATTATCGGGTATGAATTACAAAAGATTTTTGCAGCCATCGACTGGATGGAGTCCCGCCCTCAATCTGAGCAGGGCAACCTACCTATCGGTGTGGCCGGGCATGGTGAGGGAGGCCTTTTAGCTCTGTATGCTACTGCTTTAGATACTCGGATCTCATCAACTTTAGTTAGCGGGTATTTTAATGCCAGAGAGAATATGTGGAACGAGCCGATCTATCGAAACATATTCGGATTATTGAAATACTTTGGAGATGCAGAACTGGCCGTCATGTCCTGGCCCAGACCTCTGGTTATTGAATATGCTACATTTCCAAGAATTTTGGGCCCACCCCCTATTACTCAAGAGCGTTCTGGTGCAGCACCTGGTGGCATTGCCACTTCACAGTTTTCTTCGGTTGTAGATGAGATAAACCGGGCCAATAGTATTCTTCCAAAAAGTGGATCCCATATACACTTGATACATGGGGACAACAATTCACCGTCAAATCCGTTTTCACGTGCTGCTATCTTGAAATTCAGTGAAACTTTAAACCTGGACCTGCCTGACAATTCCGGTGTGCTAGCTCAGCCTTTGGAACCACCTGATTGGATTGACAGTACATTACGTCAACAACGTACGGTACGAGACATAGAGCGTCATGTTCAAAAAGTAGTACAACTGTGTGAACGAACCCGTTATAATAATTTCTGGAAACCTATTGAAGAAGACACCGTCAGCCAGAAGACCATTAAATCAGTCTTTCGTGAACAATTTTGGAATCAGATTGGTCTCCTGCCAGCACCTTCCCTACCCATAAACCCACATTCCCGGTTGCTGGAAGAAACAGAAAAGTGGACCAGTTATGAAATAAAACTTGATGTATGGCCCGATGTTTATGCGTGGGGTATTTTGATCATTCCTAAGCACCTGAAACCTGGCGAAAAACGTCCTGTAGTGGTGTGTCAGCACGGACTTGAAGGGTTACCTTTTAAAGTAGCTACCAACAATGGTTTTGGGGCACGACTTGCTGAACGAGGTTATGTGGTTTTTGCCCCTCACAACCCCTATCGCGGCGAGGACAAATTCAGGGTATTGCAGCGAAAAGCTAATCCTCTTGGCTTATCGCTGTTTTCTGTTATCATTGGTCAACATCAGCGCATACTGCAGTGGCTCAAACAACAATCATTTGTTGATCCTGAACGTATTGGATTTTACGGTATCTCCTATGGTGGAAAAACCGCTCTGCGTGTTCCCGCCTTGATAGAAGGCTATGCTCTGTCAATATGTTCAGCAGACTTTAATGAGTGGATAAGGAAAAATTCATCTGTGGTTGATAGGTATGGATATATGTTCGCAGGGGAATATGAAATGCCAGAATGGGATCTTGGACATACTTTTAGTCATGCTGAAATGGCAGCCCTGATTGCACCTCGACCATTCATGGTTGAGAGAGGCCATTTTGATTTAGTCGGAACCGACGAATGGGTTAGCTATGAGTTTGCAAAAGTCCGCAGGCACTATGATCTAATTGGGTTACCGGAAAACTGCCGCATCGAATATTTCAACGCGGGCCATATGATTAATGGGGTTGGAACCTTCCAGTTTCTTGATCAACATCTATTTGGGAAGTAGTTGGCGGGGGGCACTTAGGGCAGGACCGTCAGACTGTCTAAAAACCTCGTTCAACTTTCTGGTTCCTAAGCATTGATATGATTATCTTGTAATATGAAATTCATACAAGGACAGGACCGCTTGCAAATCTCCTTGTTTCCCGTTTCCCTTGATGCAGCTATTGATCAGCACAATGAAGTCAGACTTATCAATCTGTTCGTGGCATTCATGCAGATTGTGCTTAATTCAGGAGTAGGCTATTATATAATTGACCATGAATAATTGAAAATAGAATCTTAATAAAGAAAATTATGAATCAAATCGGAACCTTAAATCAAACACATGACGGCAAAATTGAGCGACCAATAGCCATAACAGTAATTTGTATTTTAGGTTTCATAGGAGCAGCTTTATCAATTCCGATGGTATTCTCTGATATTGCCAGGCAAATTGGTGACTGGTTTCCACCATACTCGGGTTCTATTGCGGCTATAAGCTTGGTTTGTATGATTGGGTTATGGTTCACAAAGAAGTGGGCGATTTATACTTATATCTGCTTAGTTGTGTTAAATCAAATTGTGTTGATAAGCATGGGTAGGTGGAATATCCTGATTTTGATTATTCAAGGGATTATTGTGGCAGTCACCTTATTGTATTTAGACTCTAATATAAAGTCTATATCACATCAATTTGTTCGATATTTAAGACGACAAACCTGGGCAATCATTGTAGCCTACATGGTAGGAATACACAATTTCTATAGGGAAGAGGATAAGACACCAGATGATATTGGTATTTTCGTTGAAGATATAGAAACACAAGAAGATTGTGCACAGAAAGATTAAAAACGCTTGTACTCAAGAATACATGTAATAAGGATGGGAATAATGCTCGTTTGAAAAGTAGTAGTCGTTAAAACATACATAATAATGAATGCTAATCGTAGGTCGCTGACAGCCAAGTGACTGCCAGTGGGCCTCTCACACTCATCGGTCGCCATCGGCGATGCCTTTGGGACATTCTATTTAAGAACTATATTCACCATTCAAGGCACACACAGTGGCCAACTCAGAATGGCGGTTTTATGGTATTCCGACATTTCTGTAATAAATACTATTTTTATGTACTCAGGCAACAGTTATGTCGGTGGAAAATCCACCACTTTGGTTGGCCGAAATTGTTGAGCGTCAGCCGAACACACAACAAAGTGAATAGTTTATTGCTACTTCTTGCTAAACCAATGGCAGGTTGGATTTTGATCTTGAGTTTTGGCACTTGCAGAGAGTAAAGACCGCTGGGCGCAGGGCACTTGTCCCCAATCTCTAACCGAAAGTCCATATCCGTCAGTAGGTAGTACCAACTCTTAGTAAATATCTTTGAATCAGGAAAATCATAACAGGTACTACAATATTGCCTGGGCTTCGTCTTGGTAAGGATCCTTAGACGAGTCGCTGATATGGCGGTATAAAGGACAATGCCCAACCCCCAATAAAACAATCTGGCAAAGTGCCTCCATTGATATCTGCCGAATAAGTATTTATTTTTGCTGCCTTTAGGTAAATCCATGGCAAATTAGCTAGATATATTCTTGTATATTTGAAGGTGAAAACTATGGAAAAACTATTTGTTGATCCTTTCAAGGGTTAGCCCATATCCTGATTTTTTGTTGCAATTGCTAAAACTAACTACTACAAGTGTTCCATAACTATATTTATCGCTTTTCTATTTTCACTCTGTTAATCATCATTTCCTGTAAAGGAGATCATAAGTTAAAGCAGGTTCAGGATCACCTGGAAAATACCTCGACCTTATTTAGATTAGTACCAATAGAAAAATCGGGGATCGACTTTGCCAATAATCTTCCCGTAACTGATTACCTGAACCCCTTTCTTTACGATTACTATTACAACGGGGGAGGCGTTGCCATTGGTGATGTAAATAACGATGGACTGGAGGATATTTACTTCACTTCTAATTTGGAGTATAATAGGTTATATCTGAACAAAGGAGGGCTAATGTTTGTAGATATATCCATTGAAGCTCAGGTAGTGGGTAAAGAAGGTTGGGCCACCGGAGTATCCATGATAGACATTAATCAAGATGGACTGCTGGATATTTACGTCTGCCAATCCGGGGCCTTCCCTGATAAAAATGTCCGTAGAAATGAACTTTTTATAAACATCGGACCGAATCAGAATGGGATTCCGGTATTTGAGGAAAAAGCAGCAGTATATGGGCTGGACGACCCATCCTATAGTAATCAATCAGCTTTTTTTGATTACGATCTTGATGGTGACCTTGATTTGTTTTTGGCCAACCACAATCCAGGTACTCCATCACCTGATGTTATAAAGGAACGTAACACGCCAAGTCCTTTTGGAGGAAATAAGTTTTACAAAAACAACGGCGAATCGTATGAAAATGTTTCCGAAGAAGTCGGGATTCAATCAAATATGATGAACTATACCCTAGGAGTATCAATCAGCGATGTAAATAATGATGGTTGGCCTGATATTTATGTTGCCAATGACTACTCTGAGCCTGACTACCTGTACCTAAACAATAAAAACGGAACTTTTAAGAATGTAATTGGGCAATCATTAGGTCATATTCCGAACTTCTCCATGGGATCCGACATTGCGGACATCAACAATGACGGGTTACAAGATATTATGAGCCTAGACATGGCTGCTGCGGATAACTATGGTATGAAAACCAGCATGAGCGGCATGGACCCCGAGCAGTTTCAGGCTCATGTGGATGGAGGGCTGCATCGTCAGTATATGTTCAATGCTCTGCAATTGAACAACGGAAACTTGAATAATGGTCAACCACTCTTTTCAGAAATCGGACAAATGGCAGGAGTATCCAGCACCGACTGGAGTTGGGCAGCGTTACTAGCAGATTTCGATAATGACGGTTTTAAAGATCTGTTTATCACCAATGGGGTAAAGCTGGATTTCACAAATAATGATTTCAATATTTTTTTTGATAAAGAAATCAAGAAGATTAAAAGTCAACAACAGGATCCTTTTAACCATTTTGTACGGTTGACCCAATTCGCCCCAAGACGTGATAAGGTCAATTACCTCTTTAAAAACAATGGTGATTTAACTTTTATCGATACCTCTGAAGAATGGGGGTTGACTGGCAACTCTCTCTCAAATGGAGCAGCCTATGCGGATCTCGATAATGATGGGGATCTGGATCTGGTTGTTAATAATATTGATGCACCGGCCTTTATCCTTGAAAATACTTTAGATAAAAACAAGAACCACTATTTGTCAATTGAGCTCAAAGGCCCTGAAAACAATAGAACCGGAATAGGGGCCAAGTTATGTTTAACCAGTGAAGACGGCATTCAGGTTCTAGAGCAAAATCCAACCAGGGGCTATTTGTCATCGGTTTCTCATAAACTGCACTTTGGGTTGGGGGAGCGGGACATGGTTCATAAACTAATGATCACCTGGCCTGATGGGAAGCAACAAGAACTTAATAATGTAAGTGCAAATCAACACCTCGTAATCAACCATCAACAGGCACATACGGCTGAGACAATTACCGACAATTCTGAATTCAGGTTATTCGAAGATATTTCAGATGAACTAAAAATCAGCTATTCTCACCGGGAGAACCTTTTTAATGATTTTGAAAGAGAGAGTCTATTGCCACACAAGATGTCTCAGCAGGGACCAGCATTAGCAGTTGCTGATGTGAACGGAGATGGCTTAGAGGATTTTTATATAGGAGGTGCTATTGGCAGCCCGGGTGAGATTTTTTTACAGGACCCTGATGGCAAATTCCACTCCTCGAATAGACAATTTTGGAAAGGTGACAATAAATACGAGGACGTTGATGCTGTATTTTTTGACATAGATAATGATCAGGATTTGGATCTTTTGGTGGTTAGCGGTGGAAACGAAAATAAAGAGGGCTCAAATTTCTATCAGAGCAGAATATATGAAAACATTGGGGAAGGGGCTTTTAAACGCTCAACTAGTACTAGCCTAATGCCTAATGTGAGCGGATCAGTGATGAGCACAGCGGATTTTGATCATGACGGGGACATAGATTTGTTCCTGGGAGGAAGACAAAAACCAGGTAGGTATCCTTTTCCGGTGAGTAGTTTTTTGTTAAGAAATGACAGCGAACCGGGTGTAATTAAGTTCACTGATGTAACTGGTGATTTGTTACCGGAACTTGACAATATTGGCATGGTTACAGATGCTGCCTGGACAGATTTGGATGGTGATAAGTTACCTGAGTTGGTAATCTGTGGTGAATGGATGGGGGTTAAGGTCTATAAAAACACACCAACTGGTTTTGAAAATATCACTACCAGTGCAGGCCTGGATCAGTATACGGGATGGTGGTATTCAATAGTTGCAGAGGATTTCGATAAAGATGGGGATAACGATTTGGTTGTAGGTAATCACGGTTTAAACCAAAAATACAATGCTTCTTATGCTGAGCCTTTTCAAATATATACCACAGATTTTGATAATAACGGCAGTTATGATATTGTGCTTGGTTACTACAATGAGGGTCAATTATTTCCATTAAGAGGAAGACAGTGTACCTCCAACCAGATGCCTTTTGTTAAAAAGAAATTTACCAGCTACGAGGCGTTTGGGAAAGCAACTTTGAATGATGTATATGGTTTAGAGAATCTATCAGATGCTTTGCACTATCAGGTTAGTACTTTTGCCACCACATACTTCGAAAACAAAGGGGATTTAACTTTTGAAGCACGACCTCTGGATAATATGGCCCAGATTTCATCTGTCAAGTGCTTGTTAACGGACGACTTTGATGAAGATGGCAACCTTGATTTAGTGTTGGCGGGAAACATGTATGAAATGGAGGTTGAGACACCCAGAAATGATGCGAGCTATGGCTTGTACTTAAAAGGGGATGGCAATGGTAATTTTAAAAGTGTTATGCCCATCAAGTCCGGATTGTATGTCACCGGAGATGTGAAGAAAGCAAACTTTATAGACCTGGCCGATGGAAGCAGGTGCATTTTATTTGCTATAAATGGAGATAAACCAAAAGTGATAAGAGTCAATAATGGGTCCTCACATGGTGCACAAATGGCCAGAGTCTCGTCAATGATAGATGGATTGAAGGATTGAAGGATTGAAGGATTGAAGGATTGAAGGATTGAAGGATTGAAGGATTGAAGGATTGCCCTGCCAAAAACACACAGTGCAAATCCAACTTCCGGGTAGAGCGGGTCGCAGGCGTGGGGCGCTGGGCCACTAGTTCGAAAGTATTTCTTGAATCGCCGGCAACAACGCATCAGCTATTCTTTGAGCACCTAAATCAGAAGGATGAGTACCATCTACTGTACATTCGAAATAATCGTCTCCAAGAACCTTCGAGCCATCCAGAAAATAAATGTTTTCATCACCTTGTGCATTCCGCTCTTTTACCAGGTTCTTTTCAAAGTCACGATTAGACATCAATGATTGATAACCAGGGCTGTCATTAACTTCTCTGGGATAACGGATCTTGGACATGATCAATATTGGTGTTTTTGGGTGCCGCTCTCTAAGTACCTCAACAAACGGGCCCAAAGTATTAATAATCGTTTTACCGGCATTGGCTTCATAATCCAATATAATAAAACTAGTCCCTGGTATTTGATTAATCAAATGGGCCAATGCAGGCTCTCCGTAGCCATTTCCAGAAAACCCCAGGTTGACAAACTCCA
>QIMC01000141.1 GCA_003232185.1 Flammeovirgaceae bacterium
TACCTGATCAAATATTTTGTCCCTTTAACCGGCTCTTGGCTCTTTTATAGGCTGGATGACTTCGCTTGGATTCCTTTTTTGCTCTTTTGTAATATATCCTGGCACCACCTGGATCGCCTGTTCGAGAAGCAATATCCCCTAGTCCGATTAATGAAAACAGGTAATAACCCGATTCCAGATCCTGTGATTGTTCCGAAAACCGCAGTGCCCGCTCATAATAAGATTGAGCTATATCGAACCTGCCTTTGTTAACGTAAATCTGTCCCAGGAAGAAACTGGCATACCGACCGGTTACTGGACCGTAACCTACTTTACCGCTATCAATCTTGTCGATGATAATCAACGACTCTTGCTCTGCTAGCCAATGCTTGCCGGTAGTATACAACAAGCGTGCATAAAAACGGTGAAAATAAGAGTTGTCCGGAAAAGTTTGAGACAGATATTTACTCACCTGCAAGGCCTTTATAAGTTCCTGCTCTTCAATAGCCAGAATTCTCATAAGAAAAGACTGTGCCTCAGTACGTGTATAAAAAGCATTATTGGCAACTTCCTGCAATTGCTTTATTCCAAGGTCTTTGTCACCCCTTTTGAAGAACACTAAAATAGGTTTTAGTATGGGATAATTCTCTGGAATCCATACCGAATAGTAGTTATAAAGGGCATCACCAAATAAAAACTCAGGGCTCAGATCGGATTTGTCGCTGCTGTCATCCAGGTATTTCAGGGCATTTTTGCCAGCTATGGCTGCCTTTCGCCAACTCCTACGTTCAGCTAGTAGTCTCCCCTTAAATCCGTAACAAGCTGCAAGAAAGAAATTTGCTTCTACATTATCCGCGTCCTTATCATGCATTTCATGAGCCAATGCTAAAGATCGGTTCATGTATTGAAAAAAAGGTTCATCATATGCCCCACTTTCAATATTCGGTGCCATCCTCCACCACTGACTTAGCCCCAACAAAAAATATGGGAGCGGATGATCTGGATAGTCCTGGGCCAACCAACGGAATTGGCGCTCCGCCTTTTCAAATTTAAAGTTGTACATATCATTGACCGCCTGGGTGGCGTCTATTTGTACATCCTTATCCAGTAGCAGCATGACCACAGAGTCTTTCTGACTGAATGCAAATTGTGGGCTAACCAGAACACAGAGTGTTATTATAAAATAACGAAAATAAAAAACTCTCCTGAAGTACATACTTTAATTTAACTTCTTTACCAACGATGATCCTGATAATTGATTATAAAAAAGCTTGAGAATATCCCAGGCATCATCATTGTTTGAGACGACTGAATTTAAGCATCATCTTAAAGATAATAAAATCTAAATTTACAGCCCTTTGCTATAATTATTTATTAATTTCGCCAGGTTAAATTTATTTTGAGAATATGCCAAAATTCCAAAGGCTAAACACGTATGCAGGATGGGTTATTTTTGCGATTGCCACCCTGGTATACATGCTTACAATGGAAGAAACAGCAAGTTTTTGGGATTGTGGAGAGTTTATAGCCTCTAGCTATAAATTGCAAGTGCCACATCCACCAGGTGCTCCGTTCTTTCTGTTAACTGGAAGAATTTTTTCATTTCTTGCCTTTGGAGATACCACCCAAGTGGCCTACTGGATCAATATGATCAGTGTGCTCAGTTCGGGCTTCACCATACTATTCCTATTTTGGACAATTTCTTTGTTCGGCCGTAAATTATTCAAAATTAATGACTCTAAGATTACTCAAGCACAGACAATGACCATAATCGGTGGTAGCGCAGTAGGTGCTTTGGCTTATACATTTTCAGATTCTTTCTGGTTTTCTGCAGGTGAAGCTGAGGTTTATGCAATGTCATCCTTTTTTACTGCTTTTGTTTTTTGGGCGATCCTGAAATGGGAACGAATTAGTGATGAAAGTCGAGGCAATCGCTGGTTGATACTGATTGCCTACATGATGGGGCTTTCTATTGGGGTTCACCTACTGAACCTTGTTACTATTCCAGCGCTGGCAATGATCTATTACTACAAAAAATACAAACCCAGCACCATAGGATTTGTTGCCACAATGTTGGTCAGTGGCTTAATTATTGTTACTATTCTATCTGGTATTATTCCTGGACTACCTGGCCTGGCAGGTTCTTTTGAAGTGTATTTTGTGAATAGCCTAGGACTGCCTTTCGGTTCAGGCATAGTATTTATTACTGTATTGCTGCTGGGCACACTGGTATATGGTATCATAAAAACACAAAAACAAAATCGAGAAATACTTAATACCGCACTACTTTCTCTCGCCTTTGTTTTAATTGGCTATTCCAGCTATTCTATTATAGTGATCAGGTCAAATTTCAACCCGCCTATTGATGAGAACAATCCTGACGATATAATGAGTATTGTTTCCTATTTGAAACGAGAACAGTACGGGTATCGTCCTTTATTGCATGGTCGTTATTTTACCGCACAATTAACTGATCAAATAAAAGGAAAACCAGTATATGTAAAAGGAAAAGAAAAATACATAATTGCTCAACATCGGATTGAGAATATTTATGACCCAACACAAACCACTATTTTTCCCAGAGTCTATAGCAACGATAAGAACCATGTGGCTAGATATCAAGAGGTGTTGGGGCTAAAGGATGGAGAAGTTCCCTCATTTTCTGATAACATCACCTTTCTACTAAAACATCAAATAGGACACATGTACCTCAGGTATTTCCTATGGAATTTTGCCGGCAGGGAAAGTGACGTACAGGATTCAGGTTGGTTGGCCCCCTGGGATGCCAATAAAGACCTGCCGGAACGATATGCAAACAACAAGGCCCGAAATAATTATTTTATGTTACCATTGATCCTTGGTCTGGTTGGCATGTTTTTTCAATTCAAACGCAATGAGAAGGGATTTTGGGTGGTGCTGATGTTATTTTTCCTATCGGGGATTGCGCTAATCCTATACCTAAATTCACCTCCTATTGAACCCCGGGAACGGGACTATATTTACGTTGGCTCCTTTTATGCTTTTTCTATTTGGATAGGATTTGGAACCATGGTATTTGCTGATTGGTTGAAAAAATATCTTAAAGGTAACAAGGCCCCCATAGTGGCTACCACCCTCACGCTTATGGTGCCGCTGGTTATGGCTTCGGAAGGATGGGATGATCACGATCGTTCCAACCGTTTTTTCTCAGTGGACTCGGCAATTAATTATCTTGAATCATGCGCCCCAAATGCCATTCTGTTTACTGGGGGGGATAATGACACCTTTCCATTATGGTATGCTCAAGAAGTTGAAGGTGTTCGCACAGATGTTAGGGTAATTGTACTGACCTATTTTGCTACTGATTGGTATATTGAACAGATGCGCAGAAACACTTACGAATCTGAAGCTCTACCACTGTCCCTGACCGCTAAAAATTACAAGCAAGGCGGTGCCAATGATTACCTGCTGGTTCGTGAAGATCCCAGGCTCAAAGGCCAGGCAGTTGATCTGGATCAATATCTGAAGTTGATAAAAGGGGAAAGTGACTTGCTTAGGCTGCCAACTTCATTCGGTGACTCAGTAAGTATTATGCCTTCCAAACGAATAGTTCTGAATGTAGATAGTGCAGAGGTGATTGAAAAAGGAATTATTCCTGAAGGAAAAGAAGAGCTAATTACCAGGCAAATGGTAATACCAATTAAAGGCGGAGCTCTTTATAAGAATGACCTGGCCCTTTTGGATATCATCGCTACCAACAAATGGGAAAGACCCATTTATTTTAATCAAACTTCCCTAATGAACATTAATCTGGACTTAAGGGATTTTGTGGTTCAGGAAGGAGCGACCTTTCGTCTTTTACCCATTGATCGAAAAAATCAAAGAACACTTAATACCACAATCAATACCGAAGTAGACTACTCCCCAGTTAAAAATCTGGTCAATTCGGAAGTCATGTATGACAATTTGATGAATAAATTCCGATGGCGTGAACTGGACAATCCGAAATCTTACTACAATACCGAAGATTATAAAGATAAAGCCATCTCAGTACATCGCTCATACTTTAATAGCCTGGCAAAGTCCCTGATTGAGGAGGGGAAAATCGAAAAGGCAAGAGAGGTATTGCTTAAAAGTATAAAGGTCATGCCAGACAATGCCGTACCATACGGTATTTATAATGCTGAGTCTGTCAGCTTACTGTTTGAAGTTGGAGAAACTGAAATGGCACTTGAGGTTTCTGGTGTGCTTTCCAAACGTGCTGATGAAGAGTTGGGCTATCTCACCAGAAAAGGTATTACCAACAGAGATACCTATGTCAACCTTCGTACCCTGGATCTTTTGCGCAACACTATGAAGTCAATGGGTCAAACTGAAGAAGCGCAGGCTCTGGAAGAAATTTTCCTTCAGCACTACAGTGTTTTTCAGAACTGATTATTTGGTCAGGATACAAAAAAGATCCAACCCCTCAGACCCTTCGTCAACTAAAACATAATTATCATAGGTGATATCAGTAACTAGCTGCTTGTCCATTTTTTTCAATCTGAGCCGATTGACCCGATTTAAAATATCGTACGGAATTTTTAATAAATTGGCAGGTAACCGATGTTGAAGGTCAAAAATATCAAATCGAGTAATTTTTTCAACGGACAGTTTATTCTGATGATAATACTCCATTACCTTCTCGTCCCCTGCTATTCCCATGATTTGCACCTTGCTGAATACTTGCTCTGCCAGTTGTTGTAATTCACTACTTTGATATTCTCTTTGATGCCAGGGGTTTCTGGTAAGCGTAAACTTTATATTAGGAGTGGTGATCAGGGCAAACCCGCCAGGTTTCAACACCCGCTTTATTTCACGTAAATAAGTTAGATCATCCTTTATATGCTCGATTACCTGGAAGCTGATTACTCTGTCAAAAGAGTCATCAGGGAGTTCGGTCATCGGAGGAATATTTATTTGCTTAAATTCAACCAGTGGATAAACAGTCTTCAAATCCTCCAATACAGCAACAATCTTGTCAATTGCTACATAGTGTTGGCACCTGGATTGCATTAGTTCAATTCCTCTACCTGTCCCACAACCTATTTCCAATAAATCGCCTGCAATATATGGTTGTGCAAGGTAATATGCCTTAATCAGACGCTGGTGAATTGGATTGTCTGAATCTAAGGTATCACTGGTAATTTCTGTGGTGTATATTGCCATCCAATTTTTTACATAAGGCGATCAAAGTTATGTCAATTATCACAAGAACTTATGGCAGGTGGTTTAATAATTCTACTAAATTGGTTAATATTAAAAATGTCCATTGAAAAAAATTACCCGTTATCTCTAGGTGTAAGCACCGTATTTCTTTTTTTTTCATGTTTTATGGTTTGGGATCAGTGTTTCAGTCAGGATGAGTACTTAAACACCCTGGATCTCTACCAAACAGACACCCCGGTCAATTGCAGGTTTTTCATGCGAGACCAAGGTGATTCTCTTTGGATATATGCCGATGTCGAATTCACACAAGCTGTGAAAGACTCTTCCCTATGGATTAAAGTCATCCAGACCACAGGCAACCAAACCTCAAATGACTCCATATCTTTACGAATTGTTAATGACAAGCAAGCTGTCTTGAAATGGGGGTTCACCACGCAAACCTTACCTGAATTTTTAACTTTGGAGCTAGTCTGGAAAGCACAAACCTGGACTTTCCAAGAGCACTTTCCTTTGAGTGCCTTTCATCCATCCAGCGGCTTGTTTTTAAAAGATTCCTTAAACCCCATTTTTAGTGGCTGGATCCAAAATCAAGATAGTGTCCTGATAAATACTCCTGGAAATAACCAGGTAATTGCATATTTCTACCATCATGAATTCGACCCTGCCCGGCCCCCCATGACCTTAAGGCCAACTAGCGGCAGCGGAACCCTGGATATAGACACCATACTGGTGTTGCCAGCTGTTCATTATTTTGCCCCTCCAGAAACTGGGTTATACTTTTTCCAGGTGGACAGTAGCTCGACCCTGGGTGCAGCGCTGTTAGTGACAGACGACCACTACCCGCAACCACAGGAAATAAAAGAGCTTACCGAACCCTTAATTTATATTACCACTAAATCAGAGTATCAAAAAATAAGTAACGATCTAACCAACAAGCAAGCTTTGGACAAGTTCTGGTTGTCAACCATAGGGTCTCCTGAAGTAGCCCGCAGAGCCATTAAAACTTTTTACAATAATATTGAAGTAGCCAATAAATTGTTTTCCAGTTATAAAGAAGGTTGGAAAACTGATCGAGGAATGATTTATACCGTAATGGGCCCTCCTTTGTCAGTAGTAAAAAACCATGATACTGAGACCTGGACCTACACGAATATTGCAAGTAATGAGATGAATTTTGTGTTTAAAAAGATTAGAAATATTTTCTCAAACAATCACTACGAACTGCTAAGAGATAAATCCTACGATCAACAATGGTTTCTTGCCATTGATCGCTGGAGGGAGGGACGAATAAAATAAGCATGACCACTCAAAAATCTACGGAAAAGACTTTTCTATATGGCACCCGTGCAATTATAGAAGGTATAAATTCAAACCGGGAAATCGACAAAATTCTGGTGCTCAACAAGCTGAAAAACCCACTAACGCAAGAGCTGTTGAGTTTGGCAAGAGCAAATCGTCTACCTATTCAAAGGGTGCCTATACAGAAGTTGAATCGCTATACCAGAAAAAATCACCAGGGGGTAATCTGTTTGCTTTCAGCGATCAGTTACAGTTCTTTAGACCATGTGATCTCACAAGCTTTTACAGAAGGACGAGCACCTTTAGTTGCCCTGCTTGACCGGATAACTGACGTTCGAAACTTCGGTGCCATCGCCCGAACAGCTGATGCAGCAGGAGCAGATGCCCTGGTGGTACCACTTATTGGCCATGCTCAAATTACCGAAGACGCCATCAAAACTTCTGCTGGGGTCTTAAACTACCTGCCAGTATGCCGGGTAAGCAGTTTGAAGTTGTGTATTAAAGAGTTAAAGAATAGTGGTTTGCAGATTGTGGCCTGTTCAGAAAAAGCTCACGATTTGATGTACTCAGTAGATTTAAGCGGCCCCACCGCCATACTAATGGGATCAGAACAAGATGGGATTGGGTCTGACTTATTGGCTGACTGCGACCTTCAAATTAAGATTCCCATGTCTGGAAAAATATCCTCTTTGAATGTATCAGTAGCAACCGGTCTGGTACTTTATGAGTGTGTTCGGCAAAGATCTGAGTTATAAGTATTCTAATATTTTTCTGGCCTTTATATCTGCTGAAAAATCCCTGAACTGTCGCTCATTGTTCTTTTTACAAATGACCAACACATTATCAATATCGGCTACCAAATATCCATCCAACCCTTGTACCACGATTAATTTACCCTCTGGTCCCTTGATTATACAATTCTTGGTGTCGTAAGCCAGAATACTGGCTTCTAATACATTGTTATTTTCATCCTTGTCCTTTATATCATACAGCGTCGCCCAGGAACCAATATCGGACCATCCAAAGTCAGCCTCTACCACGTACACATTGGGAGCTTTTTCCATGATCCCGTAATCAATGGAGATGTTTTTACATTGATAGTAGACTTCCTTAATAAAAGCTGGCTCTTTTGACGAATAATATAAGGACTCATCCTGATCAAACAATTCCGACATATCCGGAAGAAATTTATTAAATGCCAATTGGATCGTATTAATATCCCAAATGAAAATTCCTGCATTCCATACAAAATCTCCGCTATCTAAGAATTTCTTCGCAAGCTCAAGTTCGGGTTTTTCAGTAAAGGTTTTCACCTTCTTCACCCGGTCTCCAGAATCTGGCAAAAATTGAATATATCCATATCCTGTTTCCGGCCTATTTGGTTTGATGCCAATGGTAATAATTCGTTCAGAGGTAGCGGCGGCTTCAACAGCAACTGCAATCGCCACTTCGAATTCTTTTTCTTTAAAAACCGCATGATCAGATGGAGTAACAATAATTTTTGCATTCTTATTTTTTGATGCAATCTTATAGCTGGCATAAGCAATACATGGAGCAGTATTCCTGCCTACAGGTTCAGATAGAATTTGGTGGTCACCCAATTCCGGCAAATGCTCTTTAACCAGACTCACATAGG
>QIMC01000135.1 GCA_003232185.1 Flammeovirgaceae bacterium
TTATTTTGGCTAAAATTGAAAGGTTTACGGGTATAAGCAACCATAAATGCTACCCTGGATTTATCTGAATCGGGTATCAACCAGCCACCTAAGTAGAAACTAACAGAGGCAATGAGCATGGAGCCTACGAAATAAGGGACCAGCAGTCGACGAAAACTAACCCCGCTACCAAGTATCGCCACTATTTCGGTATGACCCGCCAATTTTGAGGTGACAAATACCGTGGCAATAAACACAGTAATTGGAGTGATCAGGTTGGTAATCCAGGGCAAAAAATCCAAATAATAACCCGCTATAACATCGAAGCTCAGTTGGTGCTCTAGAAAGTCGTCACTCTTTTCAGTGATGTCAAGCATCATGATTACTGCTACCAGAATCAATACCACAAAAATATAACTGGTGAGGAATTTCTTCAATATATAGCGATCGAGGATTTTCATATTCTATAGTCTCCGCATCAGTTTTTCCGTCATTGCCCTTTTCCATGTACTGAACGATCCATCTTCTATTCTGTTGCGGGCCTCCCCCATTAGCCAGCAATAGAAAGTCAGATTTTGAATGCTTGATATTTGAGCACCCAAAATTTCGTTGCAGTTAATTAGATGACGCAGATAAGCCTTGGAGTGTTGTGCCCCGGCATAACCTCCAAGTGGTAAATCAATGGGACTAAAGTCGCTTTTCCATTTACTGTTTCTAATATTGATGATACCCTCAGAGGTATAGATCATGCCATTTCTGGCATTTCGAGTAGGCATCACACAGTCGAACATATCGATTCCCAGTGCAATACCTTCCAAAAGATTCGCAGGGGTGCCAACGCCCATCAGATAACGTGGTTTATGCTTGGGTAACAAATCACAGATAATTGAAGTCATCTCATACATCAACTCTGCCGGCTCTCCAACTGATAGACCTCCGATCGCATTTCCGGGTAAATCCATATCTACCACTACTTTTGCTGACTCGCGGCGCAACTCCGGGTATACACTTCCTTGAATGATCCCGAACAAACTTTGTTGATAAGCATATTTTGGAGTGGTATTTTCAAATTGGTGCTTACACCGAACCAACCATCTATGAGTCAGCTCCATGGAGTTCTTCGCATAATTAAAGTCACAGGGGTAGGGCGTGCACTCGTCAAAGGCCATAATAATATCGGCTCCGATGATGCGCTGAATGTCCATTACATATTCTGGGGTGAAGTTGTATCTGGTACCATCAATATGACTTTGAAAGGTAACACCATCCTCTTTGATCTTCCTGGACTTTGCAAGAGAATATACCTGATACCCACCACTGTCAGTTAATAACGGATGATCCCATCCCATAAATTTATGCAGGCCACCTGCCGATTCCATAATCTGCATACCAGGCCGCATATAAAGGTGATAAGTATTGCCTAGAATTATCTGAGCACTAACGTCTTTCAACAACTCACGCTGATGTACTGCCTTGACCGTTCCAGCGGTACCTACAGGCATAAAAATTGGGGTTTCGATTAAACCGTGAGCAGTTTCAATTTTTCCAGTGCGTGCCTGGCTTAGGGGGTCGGACGTGCCTACCTGAAAGGAAATCATAATCGGGGACAAAAATAGGCTATAATTGGCAATATATTACTATTTTTAACGGTATACCGAACGGCAGTTTTGACTCTGATATTCCTTGTATTTTTGGTTAGTGCCCTACTACAATTGATCTGGTTGTTGTTGTTTTTTTCTCGTTTGGCTTTTTATACTAAACAAGCCCCTAGAAAAGGGCTTTCCGCAAACAAGGAGGCAGTTTCTGTGATTATCTGTGCCCACAACGAGCTACATAATCTAAAAACCTTAATCCCTTCCCTGGCCATTCAAGATCATCCTTGTTTCGAACTAATAGTGGTTAACGATCGTTCAAAAGATGGCACCATAGAGTGGTTGCAGGCATTTGATTATCAAGGATTGGCGCTCAAATTAATTAACATATCAAGTTGCCCACAGGGACAAAACCCTAAAAAGCATGCATTACTGAAAGGGATTGATGCCGCAAGCCATGATCTGATATTATTGACCGATGCTGACTGCTATCCACAGTCCGATTCGTGGATTAGTCTAATGTCAGATAAATTTCAGGGAGATATAAAAATAGTGTTGGGGTATTCCGGGTATGAATATAACCCTGGCCTTCTAAATAAGTTAATTAGGTATGAAACCCTATTCACAGCCGTACAATACTTTTCAAGAGCTTTAGGCAATCATCCGTACATGGGTGTTGGGCGCAACCTCTGCTATCGTAAATCTTACTTTGTGCAGGTAAAAGGATTGCAGGATGTACTCCACATAACCGGTGGTGATGACGACCTTTTTGTTAATAAATATGCCACTGAAAAGAACACTGCGGTTTGCCTGAATCCGGACTCCTTTATGATTTCGAAACCAAAACAAACCTGGAGCGCTTACCTTAAACAAAAAAAGCGACATCTTTCAGTGGGGAAGTACTACTCAATTAGTGACCGGTTGGTTTTGGGCATATATTCCGCTACTCATATAATATTTTGGAGTTCTTTAGTAAGTTTGTTGATAACCTCAACCATGGTATACTGGGTGGTAGCGGGATTTATTGTTCGTCAACTAGCTCATTCCTTGGTGATAGAGAAATCTTCTCGAAAACTTGAAGATCACTTTAAGATCGGGTATGTCCCATTCCTGGATTTTCTATACAGCATATTTTATCTGTATACTGGTTTAGCAGCGTGGAGTAGTAGCAAAATAAATTGGTAGTGAAACAGTTCTCAGACAAAGCATTACAAGATTTTAAGCTAATCGATCGTGCAGTAGAAGACGGCGACGAAAAAGCTTATGCTGAGCTAATGAAGCGGTATAAAACGCCAGTGTATCACATGATTCTGAAAATGATCAGGAACGTAGATGATGCAGAAGACTTAACCATTGAAGCATTTGCCAAGGCTTTCAGAAATTTACACAAATTTAAAAAAGACTTTACTTTCAGTACCTGGCTGTTCCGTATTGCCACAAACAATGCCATCGATTTTATCAGAAAGAAGAAATTGGACACCTTCAGTCTGAATACTTCTCTAAAAAATGATGATGGAGACAACGTGAATATCGATCTTGAAGATAAAAACCTTGACCCTCAGGAAGAAGCCATTAAAGTACAGAAAATTGAACTGGTTCATCTCTTTGTAGGGAAACTTCCACCCAAGTATCAACGTCTGGTACGTCTTCGTTACTTTGATGAACTCTCGTATGATGAGATAGCCAAGGAGCTGGAGGCCCCACTGGGTACGGTCAAAGCACAATTACACCGGGCGAGAGAGTTAATGTACGAACTGGTAAAAGGCAAAAAGGACCACATCTAAGCCATGGATTATATTCCAGGGCCTGAACTAGTATTTAAGTATTTTCCAGATCTTAACTCCACTCAAAAAGATCAGTTTCAAACACTTGGAGCGCTTTATAATTATTGGAATCAGCAAATCAATGTAATCTCCCGCAAGGACATGGATCGTTTTTACCTAAATCATGTCCTTCATTCACTGAGTATTGCCAAAACACAAGCATTCACCGGTGTGGATAGGGTCCTGGATGCAGGTACCGGAGGGGGGTTTCCTGGTATTCCATTGGCAATTCTTTTTCCAGACGTCCATTTTCATCTAATCGATTCTATTGGGAAAAAAATTAAGATCGTAAGAGCGGTGGTCCATCAATTGAAACTGGCTAACACTGATTGTGAACAGATCAGGGCAGAGCGAATTAATGATAAATACCACTATGTGATGAGCCGTGCAGTAGCCAGGTTAAACAAATTCATTCCCTGGGTAAAATCAAACCTGACTCCGGGCGGACAAATTATTTGCCTAAAGGGAGGAGATCTAAAAGAGGAAATTCGAGAGGTCGCGGTAAAAATAGAGGTCTTTCAGGTGTCCGAATTCTTCCCCGAGCCCTTTTTTGAAACCAAGAAAGTACTGAGAATCGATCCGGCTGTAAAAACTCAAAACTAAATTAAACCTGGGCTTCTATCAATGAGTAATAAACCATAAATTAGGGTATTGTTCTTTGATAACTATTTTCATTTTTTAACACCCTATGCCCACTTTTTCTCACCTACATTGTCATACCCAATTTTCCTTATTGGATGGAGCCGCCAAGATTCCCGAAATGCTAAAAAAAGCTCAGGAGGATGGTATGCCTGCAGTAGCGCTGACCGATCATGGCAATATGTTCGGAGTGTTCAAGTTCGTAGCAGAAGCCAATAAATACAACGTAAAGCCCATAGTTGGATGTGAGTTTTATTTAGTGCCTGACAGGCATAAAAAACAATTTAGTAAGGAAAAGCGTGATGAGCGATACCATCAATTGATGCTTGCTAAAAATGAGCAAGGTTATAAAAACCTATCTATGTTGTGTTCCCTGGGCTACATGGAGGGGTTATATAGCAAATGGCCCAGAATTGACAAGGAGCTAGTGATGAAATATCATGAAGGCTTGATAGCCACCTCCTGCTGTTTGGGTGCAGAAGTACCTCAGGCCATTATGAACAAATCCGAAGAGGAGGCCGAAGAACTGTTCAAATGGTGGTTGGATCTGTTTGGGGATGATTATTATGTTGAACTACAGCGGCATGATTTACCAGAGCAACAACAGGTAAATGCCATTTTGTTGAAATTTGCTCAAAAACATGGTGTCAAAGTTATTGCTACCAATGATTCGCATTATGTAGATCAGGATGATGCCAATGCACATGACATACTTCTATGTGTAAACACTGGAGAATATCAAAGTAAACCCGTTTGGAAGGGATCTGGATTTGGATCGAAAGAATACCGTTTTGGTTTCCCCAATGACCAGTTCTATTTTAAGACCCAGGCTGAAATGAACACCTTGTTCAAGGACCTTCCAGAGGCAATCGACAATACCAATGAAATTGTCGATAAGATAAACACTCCAAAACTTTCTCGGGACATCCTTTTGCCAAATTTCCCTATACCTCCTGAATTTGATGATACCGACAGATATCTTCGGCATGTGACCTACGAAGGAGCCAGGTCATCCAGACGATATGGCGAAATAACCTCCGAAGTCGAAGAGCGGATTGAGCACGAACTGAACATCATCAAAACTATGGGGTTTGCCGGATATTTCCTGATTACTGCGGACCTGATCAAAGCAGGTCGTGACCAGGGTGTGATGATCGGACCCGGGCGGGGGTCTGCTGCCGGTTCAGTAGTAGCCTATTGTACCGGAATTACCAACATCGACCCTATTAAATATTCTTTGCTATTTGAACGGTTTTTAAATCCTGAAAGGGTCTCCATGCCTGATATCGACACTGATTTCGATGATGAAGGACGACAGTTGGTCATTGACTACGTGGTGGAAAAATATGGAAAGAAACGGGTAGCTCAAATAATCACTTATGGCACTATGGCCGCGAAGCTGGCGATCAGAGACGTGGCACGGGTGACAGAGCTTCCATTATCAGAAGCAATAATTTTAACTAAGCTAGTGCCTGAGCGGCCCGGAGTTACTTTGGCAGAAGCATATGCAGAAGTCCCCGATTTAAAGGCCATTCACAAGGGTAATGATAGCCGTGCGAAGGTGCTTAAACTGGCTACCAAACTTGAAGGATCGATAAGGAATTCCGGGATCCATGCCGCGGGTATTATCATTGCCCCTGACGACCTTACTAAGTATATACCGGTGTGTAAATCCAAGGACTCTGAATTGTTGGTCACACAGTTTGATGGTAAGGTGATCGAAGATGCCGGTATGCTTAAGATGGACTTCCTGGGTCTTAAGACACTGAGTATTATTAAAGATTGTTTAAAGCTGATTAAGAAAAATAAAGACATATCCATAGATATTGATTCAGTACCATTGGATGATGAGAAGACCTTCAATTTGTATCAACGTGCTGAGACCATTGGAACCTTTCAATTCGAATCAGCTGGTATGAGAAAATATCTACAGGTGCTTCAACCCACAGATATAGAGGACCTGATTGCTATGAATGCCCTATATCGCCCGGGACCAATGGGATTTATACCAAATTTTATTGATAGAAAACATGGGAGAGAAACCGTAGAATACCCCCATGAGCTGCTAGAGCCTATTCTGAAAAATACTTATGGCATCATGGTTTATCAGGAGCAGATCATGCAAACTGCTCAGATTATGGCTGGGTACTCCCTGGGTCAAGCAGATCTATTGCGACGCGCTATGGGTAAAAAGAAGATCGAAGAAATGAACAAACAACGAGCGATCTTTATTAAGGGTGCTGACGAAATACACCAAATTTCCAAAGATAAAGCCGCTGAAATCTTTGATATCATGGAACGATTTGCCGCCTATGGATTCAATAGAAGTCACTCAGCTGCCTACTCCATTGTGGCTTATCAAACTGCTTACCTTAAAGCGCACCACCCTGCCGAGTACATGGCCAGTGTATTGACCCACAATCAAAACAACATCGAGAAGGTTACCTTTTTCATGGACGAATGTAAGCGTCAGCACATAAAAGTGTTGGGGCCAAACATCAATGAAAGTGGTTTAAACTTCGATGTCAACAGCTTAGGGGAGATCCGGTTTGGACTTGGTGCCATAAAAGGAGCCGGTGAAGCGGCGGTAGAAGCAATTATATCAGAGCGGGATGAATCAAATGCTTTTGAGGATGTTTTTCAATTTGCACAACGAGTTAATTTACGAACAGTAAATAAAAAGACTTTCGAAAGTTTAGCCATGGCTGGTGCGTTTGACTGCTTTGAAGGTCTTCATAGAAGGCAGTATTTGGTGGCAGAAAATGGTGAAAGCAGCCTAATCGAAAAAATAATACGGTTTGGGAATAAAATCCAAGAGGAAAAGAATGCGGCTCAGGTCTCCCTTTTTGGCGGTGACAGCGGAGTTGATATTCCTTTACCAAAAGTTTCTGTTAGTGAACCCTATAGTGAATTAGAAAAACTCAAAATTGAAAAAGAAGTGGTTGGCTTTTATATTTCGGGGCATCCACTGGACCAATTCAGATTGGAGATACAACATTTTTGCACTTGTACTGTCAATAAAGTCGAGGATTACAAACAGGCCAAAATCTCAGTGGCCGGTATCGTTACCAAATTCAACGAACGACTAAGCAAAAATGGTCGCCCATTTGGACTGTTTAGCATTGAGGATTTCGAAGATTCCCTTGACCTTGCCATGTTCGGTGCAGAATACCTAAAATTCCAACACTTATTAGGAGTTGGGAATTTCATATACCTTGATGGGCAAGTAGTAGAACGATACAAGCAACCCGGTGTTTGGGAGTTGAAACCATACAACATCCAACTATTGTCTGAAATCAGGGATAAAATGAGTAAGCAAATATTGTTACAGGTCAACCTGCATAATATTACCCCCGATTTGGTAGAGAAACTGGAGTCATTAAGTCAAGAATATCCTGGGCCCTGCCAGCTCAAACTAAATGTAGCCGATATACAGGAAAATATTGAAGTAGAATTACTGTCCAGAAAATTTCAGGTTAAACCACAAGATGAGTTAATAGCGGAGCTGGATCTGCTCACTGATATTTCCTATAGGATATTGAACTAACCGGTCACAAATACGGTTTACCTGACAGTTTGACATTAGAAATTTGTCGCAATAAGAACATAAGCGGCATAACTGGTGCCCAATACAGTAACCAAGAATACTTAGCACTATATTTGTGATAGGTTGCCTGGAAATAGAACATTTTAAAAATATATATAATCATGAGTAAAACAATTGAAATAACAGATGCGAATTTCGAGCAAATCATCGCATCAGATAAACCTATACTGGTAGATTTCTGGGCAGAGTGGTGTGGTCCCTGTAAAATGATCGGACCGGTAGTTGAGGAGTTGGCCGGCGAGTATGAAGGAAAAGCGATTGTTGGAAAAGTTGATGTAGATAGCAACCCTGAAGTTTCTGCTAAGTTTGGTATCCGAAGTATCCCTACCCTTTTAGTTTTTAAAGGAGGAGAGATCGTGGATAAGCAAATCGGAGCAGTTCCTAAAAGCGTGCTTGCTCAAAAGTTAGATGCTCAAATCGAGGCTTCAGTATAGATACAGAAATAT
>QIMC01000065.1 GCA_003232185.1 Flammeovirgaceae bacterium
AACCCGTGGCAATATCAGACGGTGGGGACAATATTGGAGGAGGTGGAGCTGGTGATGGCACCCATCTGTTACGCGAGATTCTGAAACAAAAGGTGGGCTCCGCATTTGTACAAATTTATGATCAGGAATCAGCACTAAAGGCCTTCAATGCCGGAGTTGGAGCCTCAGTTACCCTAGAGGTAGGGGGTAAATCAAACCCCGTCTACGGCCCACCAGTGACCATTACCGGCAAAGTAACTGCGATTTCCAAACAAGAGGATGTTTGGCACAAAGCGGCCCTTATTGATACTAAAGGTCTTACTCTGCTATTGAATACCAAGAGAATTGGCCCCAATGACCAGGCAAATGTAAGAGGTATGGGTGTTTTCCCTGAAGATTACCAAATGACTGTCTGCAAAGGTAGTTTTGCATTCAGACCACAATATCCTAGTAGTGTGTATCATTATATAATGAGTTCCACCCCAGGTTATGTGTCTGCTGACCTGTCAACTTTTGAATGGAAAAGAATTCAACGGCCCATTTATCCGTTGGATGACATCTGAAGGGAATTATAAATTAGGAATTAGGAATTATACGGCCTCAGGTTAGACCATGAGGATTAATCTATCCTCGAATCCTTTTGCTTAATTAGTTCAGAGTACCGATGCCCGGTTTCTTCTGTCCATTGAATAATCTTTGCCCTCATGTTTTCTGCTACCTTATAGTAATTTTCATCTAGATAGAGGTTATTCATTTCTCCAGGATCTGAGTTCAGGTCATACAACTCATCTACATCACTACTAAGCCAGTGGTAGACATACTTGTACTGTTGGTCACGGCAAATAATGGTTTTGTTATCTTTTCTTCCCCCATGTAATTCGGTGAATACAGCTTCACGATGTATTTCCGACGATTGCTTAAAAATTGGCAGCATGCTCTTTCCATCAATATTGGAAGGGATTTTTATATCCATAGCAGCTAAAATCGTGGGCAACAAGTCAACAGATGATGTCAGCTGCGGAATTTTTATACCAGTGCTTTCCGATCCGGGTATTCGCAATATGGTTGGCACATGGAATAGTTCTTCATAACCATTGCTATCAAGCTTGTATATCATACCATGGGCTGTTAACATATCACCATGATCAGTGGTAAAAACCACCAGGGTATTGTCCCATTGATTGGTTGCTTTTAAAGTGGTTAATACTGCCCCAATCTGGGCATCAATAAAGCTACTGTAACCCCAATATCTTCGGATGTAATCTCTATACTGATCATTATTCCATTGTCCCAGAACATATTGCAGTTCCGATTTTTTTTGAGATCTGGGCTTTCCCTTTAAGCTATCAGTTAGGTTGGTTGGCAAGGGAACTTCATTCAAAGCATATAGTGTATCCCAGGGTATAGGAGGTGCTACCGGTAAGTGCGGGCCAAAGAAAGATATCACCGCAGCCCAGGGTTGGTCGCTATCTTGATGCTTTTTTACAAAATCCTGAGTTCTCTCTGAGAAAAAGGTTGCCATATGATATTTCTCCCCTAATTTGGAATACATATGTTGCCCTTCGGGGGCTGATTGCAACGCATCATGATTTCCAGCCATCTGGGCAAACTCCATTTGACCATGGCCTAACAACCAATCTTTGTATTGACGCCATCCCCCCTCCCATTCTTGAAAGCCCAATTGAGCAAAGTCCTCTCCTAATCCGCCATCGACCTTTTTAGCCATCCACCCTGAATCACTTTCCACCCGTTCATAGTACCAATAATCTTTGATCTTGTCGCCTACCGGATCCAGGGGTTCTGATTCGTGCATATAATCTGTTCCATCTCCTCCCTCGCGACCTACGTACATAGAACCACTTAAATGGGCTTTTCCGAAATAACCGGTGTGGTAATTGGCCTGGGAAAGAACCGTTCCCAGGCTAGGCATGGTCGGATCCAATCGCACATTATTATTAAACACATTGTGGTTGTGCAGGTACCTGCCCGTAAGCAAGGACGCTCTGGAAGGACTACAAGCAAAAGCTGCTATGTAATAATTCTCTAACAGATACCCTGTTTGAGCCAATTCATCAATGTTTGGAGTCTTAATAACATGATTTCCATAGGCCCCGACACAACTTAATGGATGCTGATCAGTGATAATGAAAAGCAAGTTTATTTTTTTTGTGGTCTCTTCCCTGCTACAACTTACCAAGCTGAATATGGTAATTAGCAGTGCTATAATTGAAAATTTCGATGGTATTTTCATTGGTTTATATTCCTTCACATAAGTAATTTACTATAGACATATTTTTGAAAAAAACTCCAAATCCAGGCACTTGCTACAACAAAGTACAAAATTATCAACCCAATAAATGCCTGACACATTTATACTGATACGAGGCAGGGTATTCCGATAGTTAAAATCCTTTAGTATATTTTCAGTATTAATCGGATTATATTTATTAAGATAATTCAAGATAAAATTGTAATTAGCTTTGATCAAAGTAATGACAACTAACCTTTGTTTATTTGTCATCAACTAAAACAACTAGCATGAAAGCCTCCGACTTATTTATTAATGCGCTGGAAAATGAAGGCGTTGAATACATTTTTGGAATTCCCGGGGAAGAAAACCTTGACTTCCTGGATTCCTTAAAAAATTCCAGTATAAAGCTCATCCTTACACGTCATGAACAGGGAGCTGGATTTATGGCAGCAACCTATGGGCGGCTAACAGGTAAACCAGGGGTTTGTCTGGCCACACTTGGTCCAGGGGCCACCAATTTTACCACACCAGCCGCCTATGCACAATTGGGAGCAATGCCCATGATGATGATAACTGGACAAAAGCCCATTAAACAATCCAAACAAGGACGTTTTCAAATTGTAGATATTATAGAATTAATGCGACCCATTACCAAGTATACCAAGCAAATAGTGGACGGAAACAGAATTCCTGCAATGGTAAGAGAAGCCTTCCGGGTGGCTATGGAAGAACGACCGGGAGCAGTACACCTGGAGTTGCCAGAGGACATCGCAGCGGAGGAAGTTACTGTAGAAAGGGTTTTTGAAGTGGTGGAAAGCCGAAGACCTGTGGCTGACCATATTACTATTACCAAAGCCACTCAAATGATTGAGCAAGCTAAAATGCCCTTACTGCTTATTGGGGCAGCTGCCAATCGCAAGCGTACCAGCATCGCATTGTCAGAATTTATTCACAAAACAGACATTCCATTTTTCTCCACTCAAATGGGTAAAGGTGTAGTAGACGAACGCCATAGCAATTTCATGGGGACTGCGGCACTATCTTCAGATGATTTCATTCATGCTGCTATTGATAGCGCCGATTTGATCATAAATGTGGGCCATGACATCATAGAAAAGCCGCCCTTTTTTATGCATGAAGACGGAACTAAAGTCATCCATATTAATTTCTTCCCTGCGGAAATTGATGATGTATATTTCCCACAGTTGGTAATTGTAGGAGACATTGCGGACACCGTCCAGCAATTATCACTGGCAGTTACTAACGTCAGTAATTGGGACCTGTCTTATTTTGGGCAAGTGAATAAAAATGTAGAAAGTCATCTATCCAAATATTCGAATGACAATCGTTTCCCCATATTACCACAGCGTTTGGTGCATATAGTTCGTGAATTACTGCCCGATGATGGAATTGTTACTTTAGATAATGGGGTGTATAAAATATGGTTTGCACGAAATTATCCATGTTACCAACCAAACACCTTGCTATTAGACAATGCACTAGCCACCATGGGAGCAGGGTTACCATCCGCAATGCTCGCCAAAATACTAAATCCCAAACTTAAGGTGATATCTGTGAACGGTGATGGAGGGTTTATGATGAATTCGCAGGAGCTTGAAACAGCAGTTCGATTACAAATTGATTTGGTAGTGATTATTTTAAACGATAGTGCCTATGGGATGATAAAGTGGAAGCAGGAAGGTATGGGGCTGGATAACTTTGGTCTGGATTATCAGAATCCAGACTTTATCCAGTATGCCGAGAGCTTCGGAGCCATTGGACATCGGCCGGAAAGTGATAAGGAATTTAGCAACATACTTGAAGAATCTATAAACAGCAAAGGAGTTCATGTGATTGACCTTGTGGTAGATTATTCACTGAATCATTCAATATTAAATGTTTTATTGAAGGAGAAGACCAAATAAACTAAGGTAGTCGCTAAAACCAAATTCTAAAAAAATGCTAAAAGTAAACGCACCCTACGATCAAGAATTGATTAAAGAGGTCCCCATAGTGGGAAAAGAAGCAGTAGAAAAAGCCTTAAAAACAGCCTACAGTCTTTTCACAGATCAGTCTAAATGGATCCCGGCTCATGAACGAATTGCCGTATTGGAAAGGACCATGGCCATTATGAGCAATCGAGTGGAAGAATTGACCAGGCTAGCAGCCCACGAGGGGGGTAAACCTTATAAAGATTCTAAAGTTGAGGTGCTTCGTGCCATTAACGGAGTAAAATTGGCAGCTGAGCATGTATCCAAAATCAATGGGGAACAAATCCCCATGGGTTTAACTAAATCTTCGGAAAATCGGTTGGCTTTTACTACTCGGGAACCAATTGGAGTAGTTGTTGCAATCAGTGCATTCAACCATCCTTTGAATTTAATTGTTCATCAAACTGTCACCGCTTTTGCAGCAGGTTGCCCGGTAATCATTAAACCCGCATTGACCACTCCATTGTCGTGCCTAGCATTTGTGGATATTTTAGAAGAAGCAGGTATTCCCAAAGGTTGGTGTCAGGCGATTATTTGTGAAAATGAAGTATCTGAACTTTTAGTTGTAGATGAACGTGTCAACTACTTTTCATTCATCGGATCGGATCGAGTCGGTTGGTATTTACGTTCCAAACTCTCACCGGGCACTCGATGTGCCTTAGAACACGGGGGAGCTGCTCCGGTAATTGTCGAACCGGATGCTGATTTTAGTTCCATGTTACCGGCACTCTTGCAGGGTGGATTCTATCATTCCGGGCAAGTTTGTGTGTCAATTCAGCGGTTATTTGTGCACCACAGCATTTGTGAGCGCTTAGCAAAACAATTGACTGAAGGGGCAAAAAAGCTTGTAGTTGGCAACCCTCTGGATAAAAAGACAGATTTGGGACCGTTGATATTGCCCAGAGAAGTGGACCGGGTAGAAGAGTGGGTTCATGAAGCCATTCAAAATGGTGCCGAATTATTATGTGGTGGACAGCGAATATCAGATACCTGTTATCCTCCTACAATCTTGTTGAACCCCTCACTAGAATCACGTGTTTCCAACCTTGAGATTTTCGGGCCGGTAGTTTGTATCTATTCCTATTCAGACCGGGATGATGCCATCGAGATAGCCAACTCATTGAGCGTCCATTTTCAGGCAGCAGTATTTACTAATGACCTCAACATTGCCTTGGACACCGTAAAAAAACTAAATGCCACCGCAGTAATGGTCAATGATCACACTGCATTTCGGGTTGATTGGATGCCTTTTGGCGGAAGAGATTCTTCAGGAATTGGTATGGGGGGAATTCCCTATTCAATCCATGAAATGACGCGTGAGAAATTAATGGTAATTAAAAGTTCTAAGCTATAATATATGAAACCAAGAAGAGTATTTATTTTACTGTCAATATTGATATTAGGAGCAATAGCCGCACTCTACTCGGTGTGGCCACCGGTTGTTTGGTCTCTTCTTTTATTCGGTCCGATAATTCTAATTGGATACACAGACATTATCCAAAAAAAGCAGGCCATTCGGCGTAATTATCCTGTCCTTGGAAACCTCAGGTATATGCTGGAAGCCATCAGGCCAGAGATCATGCAATATTTTGTTGAAACCGATATTGAAGGACGGCCAATTCCCAAAATCATTCGTTCCCTTATTTACCGAAGAGCTAAAAAAGCTGTAGATACTGAACCATTTGGGACTCAATTGGATGTGTATGCCGCCGGATATGAATGGATGGAACATTCAATGAATGCACAAAATCACCATGATTTTCAAGGATTGGATAGAGTACAGGTTGGCGGACCAGATTGTATACAACCATATTATTCAAGTATATTAAATATTTCGGCTATGAGTTTTGGGGCGTTGAGTAAAAACGCCATTATGGCGCTTAATAAGGGTGCTCAAATTGGTGGATTTGCCCACAATACTGGAGAAGGAGGGATCAGCCCCTATCATACCAAATACGGGGGAGATTTAATCTGGCAAGTTGGAACAGGTTACTTCGGATGTAGAACCAAAAAGGGGGAATTTGATCCGGTTTCTTTCAAAGAAAAAGCGGCGCAGGAACAGGTTAAGATGATTGAACTAAAAATTTCTCAAGGTGCCAAACCAGGTCATGGCGGAATATTACCGGCAGAAAAAAATACTGAAGAAATTGCTTCCATGCGTTTGGTGGAAGCACATACCGATGTTTTGTCACCTCCTACCCATTCTGCATTTGATGGTTCAATTGGTTTATTGCATTTTATTAAACAACTACGTGATTTGTCGGGTGGCAAACCTATTGGATTTAAGCTGTGTGTTGGTAGAAAAGAAGAATTCACTGAGTTATGTCAAGCGATGGTGGCTACCGGAATTACTCCTGATTTTATTACAGTAGATGGCGGTGAAGGTGGTACCGGTGCAGCACCGGTTGAGTTCAGTAATATTTTAGGCATGCCCTTACTCGATGGATTGGTATGTGTTCATGATACTCTGGTGGGATATGACTTGAAGAAGCATATAAAGATCGTCGCTGCTGGGAAAATATTTAGTGGATATCATATGGCTAGGGTCCTGGCACTAGGTGCTGATTTATGTAATAGCGCCCGAGGAATGATGTTAGCATTGGGATGTATTCAAGCTTTGAAATGTAATACAAATACCTGTCCGGTTGGTGTAGCCACTCAAGACAGTGTATTGATCAAAGGGCTGGTGGTTTCAGACAAGGCTGCACGAGTTGCCAATTACCATGATGGCACGGTTAATAGCTTCCTAGAGCTAATTGCTGCAACCGGCATTACTAAAGTTGGGGACTTAAATCGATCACACATCAACCGCAGGGTTAGCTTAAATAACGTGCTTAAATACCATGATATTTACCCACCAATGGAAACAGGTAGTTTACTATCCACAAATCCCTCCTCTTGATACAAGGCTGTAT
Source organism: Flammeovirgaceae bacterium (assembly GCA_003232185.1). GTDB lineage: Bacteria > Bacteroidota > Bacteroidia > Cytophagales > Cyclobacteriaceae > SZUA-3. The sequence goes on from QIMC01000065.1 coordinate 7,137, forward strand.
TAGATGATTTTGTGTTTTATGGTGATGAATTATCAAGAACCCACGGCCATTGAAAATTCAATCTAATAGTAAGATTATGGTGAGTACCATTCCGATAGCTATCGGAAGAGTACGTGCCTGAATGACCCCAACGGGATGCCCTTGGCATAGTAAATTAGAAGCCACAGTAAATTTCTAATGACAATTCTGGGTTAAAGATTATTTAGAATCCGTTCCCGGCAATGGTACGACCTCCTCCACAGACGATTTGTGCTTGCCATTTAACCTATTCAATCGAACTTTATTATTTGAGGTTAATGATTTTGTAGGTTTTATTCCCAATATTAAGATGGGGATATTTGCTCTTTTAATAATTTCCGATGGGATAGAATAATTGTTAAATAGTCGATTGAGAAAAGTATTTTTATATTTTCCTCTACCAATACAAAGCAGATCAATTTTCTTTTCGCTAATGTGCTCGATTAACCCATGAACAACTGATGAGTTTTTTTGGGATACCAGTTGAACATTGAGATTCATTGTATAGAATGTTTGCCAGACTTTTGGAAGGTCTATTTTTTCATTTGATTCAGAAGGTATTTGAATATTTACAAGGGTCAATGGAGTTTTTGTATGCTGATCAATTTTAGCGACTAACTGGGGACTATATCGGTAGAGTGCCCTCTCGTTGCAGGCGAGAGAAATTTTTGTGCCAATTTGAAATGAAATTTCTTCACCAACAATTAATAATGAACCGGAATATTTATTCAATAAGAAATTCGTCAGTTTTCCTGAAAACCTTAGTTTCTCTTGCTTTTTTCCCACTACAATTAAATCCGGATTAACCCGGTCAATTAGTTTTTCCAATTCATTAATTATATTTCCAATAGCATGATGGCAGGTTGCCTTAATGCCTTCAGTGGTAATTATTTCAATAATCGAACCCAATTTATCTCCAACTTTTTTAT
>QIMC01000474.1 GCA_003232185.1 Flammeovirgaceae bacterium
GGTTATCATGGCGACACCTTTGGGGCGATGTCACTAGGCGAGCGGGGTGCTTTTACTACTCCCTTCTGGCCCTACCTATTCGATGTAGAATTCCTAAAATTACCGTTTCCAGGAAGGGAAGAAGAAAGTATAAGGGAATTTGAGGCACTTTTAATTGGAGATGATACCGCTGCTTTTATTTTTGAACCTGTAATCCAGGGAGCTGCCGGAATGAGGCATTACTCAATTAGCTGGCTGGATCAGCTAATCTCAATTGCCCAGTCATCAGGAGTAATATGCATAGCTGACGAGGTAATGACGGGGTTTGGAAGAACCGGTAAAACGTTTGCCAGCGATTACTTGCAAAACAACCCTGATGTTTTCTGTCTTTCGAAAGGCCTTACCGGTGGAGCGATGGCGATGGGCGCAACTTCTTGTACTAATGAAATTCAAGCTGCCTACAATCATCAGGATATATTAAAGACTTTTTTTCATGGACATTCTTTTACTGCCAATCCGATTGCTTGTGCTGCAGCGAATGCAAGCTTTGAGTTATTAATGACCGATGAATGCAACCTGAATATTCAACGAATATCTACTAGTTTAGAGAATTTCAAAGAACGAATCGAAGTTCACCCTAAAATTCATTCTGTAACGCATATTGGAGTAATATTAGCACTGGAGTTCAAATCTTCCGGTGATACCTCCTATATTAATGAAGCCAGGCATGATATTTTCTGTCCAAGAATGTGCTACTAAGGCCTTTGGGTAATGTTATCTATATAATACCACCATATGTGATTACTGATAATGAATTGAATGTGGTGTATCAGGCAATCGAAGGTTATTTGGAATCTGATTAGGTTACAGCAATGGAAATAGTATGTAAATAGCTCCAAACACACATAGCATGATAATCGCCAATATCACTATGGTGATTAATTGATTAAACGACTGTTTTCGGGTTCCAGGAGTAGCAGCAAACGACCTGTTCAATGCCATATCAATTATCCACTTTTCTATCCAGACACTTTCTGAATTTATCAGCCCGGAAGGCTTTTTGATTGCCGGTGATTTTGCTTTATCCTGAAGTGAAGATGGTTTATCTTTTGGTGATTTTGGTTCCCAACGCCACCTGCTGGTTTCAGGTTTATCATCATTGTCAACCAGGTTTTTAAGACTTTTTCTCGATTCTTTGGTAGGGTCAGTTTTTGGTGCTGATGCTTCTTCAATATGATCTAATAGATTAGCCTCTTTTGGCTTTTGATCAGGCTTTACTTCATTACTGGCTATGAATTTTTCCTCTTGATTACTACGATCAGATGGTTCGGTTTCAGTTTCCTCTTCCCGCAGGTAATCTTGGAAGCTATTTACTTGATCAATGTAATTTTGAATCTTATCCGAAGCTTCAGGGTGTAACGGTGTTTCCCCTGACTGCAGGAAGTTGTCCACGATCTGTTGAACTCCTTGAATGCTTTGTATTATTTCTGTATTGGATTTATTGACTTCCTGTTTCTCTGTCAAAAAGCAATATGCTTCCTCGATTTTGTTGAGGTTTTCCTGGTACAATGAACTAAAATGTTCAGAAGGAGCATTGTTGATAGCCTTTTGGTAGTCCTTTTTTAACTCTAAATAACGTTTGCTCACCAGCTGTTTACTGGAATTTTCGGGCAAATTCAAATACTCAAGAGCTTCTTGGAAAGTCATCGAGAATGTTAGTTTCGTGACTATATCTGATCTATTATTTATTGTCTCCAGGATTCTAAATGGTTCTGTTGGTGTCAAATTTTTCAAGATAATCAGCCACTCGTCTTACGAACATTCCTCCTAGTGAACCATCCACCACCCGGTGGTCATAACTGTGCGACAGGAACATTTTATGGCGGATTCCAATAGAATCTCCGTAAGGAGTTTCAACTACCGCCGGTTTTTTTACAATTGCCCCCAACGCCAATATTCCTACCTGAGGCTGCATGATAATGGGTGTTCCCATTAAGTTTCCAAATGATCCAACGTTTGATATGGTAAAGGTGCCTCCGGCAAGATCATCTGGCTTCAATTGATTGTTTCGAGCCTGCTTAGCAAGATTGTTAACCTGCTTGGTAAGTCCTATTAAACTTAAACTGTCTGCATCTTTTATCACAGGAACTATAAGGTTTCCGGATGGTAATGCAACTGCCATCCCAATATTTATGTGCTTCTTACGAATAATCTTGTCTCCATCTACACTAATATTGATCATAGGGTAATCGAGTATGGCCTTTGCTACTGCTTCGATAAAAATTGGTGTTAAAGTTAGATTATCCCCCTCTCGTTCTTTGAATCTGGATTTGTTGCGATTGCGCCAATATACTACCGCAGTAACATCCGCCTCCACAAAAGAAGTAACATGTGGAGAGATGCGTTTGGACTCCAACATTCGCTCAGCGATCATTTTACGCATTCGGTTCATTTCAATAATTTCATCATCGCCACTGGAGGGTAAGATTGTTGGGGTGGAAATAGGAGCAGTATCTTCAGGTTGAATGACAGTAGGCACATCCTCACGAAGTCTTAAATAGCCTAAAATATCTTTTTTAGTCACTCGGTGGTTTTTTCCGGTTCCGGGTATCTTCGCCAACTCCTCGGCACTAAGATGCTCCTGTTTAGCAATGTTTTTAACCAGTGGACTATAGAAGCGATCTTCATCACCAATAACTAGTGGCATAGGGGATACAACATTGGTAACATCTACCATTGGCGAAGTCTCCTTTTGGTCCGGACTGACTTCTCGCGTGCTATGGCCATTTGGTTCAGTTGATTTTCCATTGGAAATTTCAATCACTGCGATTGGCTTGCCCACTTCCACTATATCTCCTTCATTGGCCAGGATCTCAGCTAAAATTCCAGCATGTTCGGATGGAATTTCAGTATCAACTTTGTCAGTTGCCACTTCTAGCACTGATTCGTCTTGCTCTATAGAGTCACCTACTTTTTTTAACCAAGTCAAAATGGTTCCCTCCATTATGCTTTCCCCCATTTTAGGCATTACCATTTCTACTTTACTCATGTCGTTCTGTTTGAACTAATGTCTTACGAACCATCGTAAATTTAGCATATTCAGGACTTTTCTCCATTCATTTCCAATAATCTTTGACGAACCAAACTCAATACCGCCTGGGTGGTAAGTTGGATATTAATAGCTCGGTCCTTGTAAAGAGAAAGTTTCCTGGATATTTTATTTTCCTTATCCACATAAGCAATCCACACCGTGCCTACAGGTTTATCAGGAGAACCGCCACCTGGTCCGGCAATACCGCTTGTTGCTACTCCGATGTCTGCATTCAGGATACTTCGGGCACCTTCTGCCATCTCAAATATGGTTTGTTCACTTACTGCTCCGTGACTGCTTAAGGTAGCAGGGTTAACTCCAAGCAATGATACTTTTAAATTGTTTTGATAGGCAACAATCGATCCCAAAAAGTAGTCTGAGCTACCGCTAATACCAGTAATTGCCTGAGCAACTGCACCACCTGAACAACTTTCTGCAGATGCAATAGTTAACTTACGACCACGTAGAAGGTCACCGACCACTGAGGGAAGGGTATCCTGATTATAGCCATAAATATATTTTCCGACCAGGCTTTTCAATTTATTGATTTGACTGTCAATCTCTTTTTTTAATTCGATTTGGTCTTTTCCAACAGCGGTAAGCCTAAGCTTTACTTCACCTAGCCCAGGTAAATAAGCCAATTTGATGTGTGGTGGTAAGCTTTTCTCCCAAGATCCAATTTCATCAGCCAACCATGACTCCCCAATACCTATGGTTTTTACCATCTTGTGGTAAATTGCTGGCGTCTGAAATATTTTTGATAACCTGGGCAAGATCTGTTCGGTCATCATGGTTTTCATCTCGTGAGGTACACCTGGCATGGAAATGTAGGCCACTCCTTGGTTCTTAAACCACATGCCTGGTGCGGTACCAACCCGGTTGGTAACTACCCTACACTTAGTAGGAAGGTAAGCTTGTTGCCTGTTAGTTTCGGTCAGTACTCGTCCAATCTTTATAAAAATCTGCTTAACTTCTTTAAGCGCCTGTTCATTTAGCTCCAGCCCACATTTAAAGAATTTGGCCAGGCAAGGTTTAGTAAGATCATCATTAGTAGGGCCCAGCCCTCCTGTGATAAGTACTAAGTCCGCTCTGGAAGTGGCTTCAGATAATGCTCCCAGTATATCTGATTCTGAATCCGAAACTGTGGTTTTCCTGATCGTTTTAATTCCGATTTTATCCAGTTCTTTGCTAATCCATTGAGAATTGGTATCTACAATTTGGCCGTAAAGAATTTCATCTCCTATGGTTAATATTTCAGCCCGTATTAATTGCATTTATGGTAGTTGGATAATTATCTAAATTACGAATAATCTAACACAGATTATTTCTGCTGCTAAAAGAAGCACTAAATTGGCACGATTTTGTATAGAATATGTTGTACAAATTGAGAGAATTAGAATTATGAGATCGAATATTTTATCAAATACAGTCTTTATTGTTCAAACGCTGGTATATATCATTGTTTTTCACCTCAATTCCTATGCTCAGATCGATAACTTGATTGATGGGTTTAGTAAAGTTCTTTCTGGAAAAGAGGAGTTATCTACTAATCAGGTGATTGAAGGATTAAAGGAAGCACTTATCCAGGGGATAAGCAAAGGATCTGATCAGGCATCTGAGTTTGATGGTTATCTAAAAAATAGCCTGATAAAAATCGTGTTTCCTCCAGATGCTATAAAGGTGGAAGCGCGCTTACGTCAAATTGGGTTGGGCCCGGAAGTGGATAAATTTATTGTTTCTCTTAACCGCGGGGCTGAAAGGGCTGCAAAGGAGGCAAAACCAATTTTCATTGAAGCAATAAGAAACATGAGTATTGAAGATGCCTGGGGTATATTAAATGGAGGAGATCACAGTGCTACCGATTATCTTAAGCAATCCAGCTATCAATCATTAAGTGAAAGCTTCCAACCCATAATCAGTGATGCGTTGGAAGAAGTGAGTGCCACCAAGTATTACAATGACCTGGTAAACTCATACAATAAGATTCCATTTGTAAAAAAGGTAAACCCAGATCTAGACCAATACGCTACTGAGCAAGCCATCGAAGGGTTGTTTCTATTGGTTGCAGAAGAAGAATCAAAAATCAGAAAAGACCCAGGTGCTAGAACAACGGAGTTGTTGAATAAAGTATTTGGACGGTGAAGCACAGATAAAAAGGCAAGTGCCAGCACTTACCTTTTCTATAATACCATATATTTTATCCCAGATAAGGAACCAACAACCTTATAGCTGGATGGGCACTCAATTTATTGATGGCCTTGTCTTTTATTTGCCTTACCCTTTCTCTGCTAATACCCAGGTCTGCTCCTATATCTCCTAGCGATAGCTTGGATTCTACGGCGATGCCAAAGAACATTTTAATAACCTGTCGTTCCCTCATGGTAAGGATAGAAAGCAATCGGTCGATTTCTTTTTTTAAGGAATCGTTGTATTCTAGCTTTTCATCAGTTCTGTGGGCATCACGGTTCTCCAGCACATCTAAAAGGCTATTGGTCTCGCCCTGCTCAAATGGAGCATCCACTGATAAGTGTTTAGAAGATGCTCGCAAAGTGGTTTTGACCTCCTCTACACTTACTTCAAGTAGTTCCGCTAACTCATAATCAGTCGGTTCCCGTTCAAGGTGTTGCTCAAAATGAGAGGCAACCTGATGTATCCGTGAAATGGCCCCTACTTTGTTAGCAGGAAGCCGGATCATTCGTGACTGTTCTGCTAAAGCTTGCATAATGGCTTGTCTGATCCACCATACCGCATAAGAAATAAATTTAAATCCTCTGGTCTCATCGAATTTTTGAGCGGCTTTAATTAAGCCCAAATTGCCTTCGTTGATCAAATCGTTCAGAGGAATTTTTGTGTGTTGGTATTGTTTCGCAACGCTCACAACAAACCTTAGATTGGCCTTGGTTAATTTTTCCAAGGCCAATTGATCTCCTTGCTTGATGCGTTGGGCCAAATGTACCTCTTCTTCAGCGGTAAGTAATTCTACTTTACTGATCTCGTTGAAATACTTTTCCAGAGTCTGACTATCTCTGTTTGTGATTGACTGTGTGATTTTTAATTGTCGCATGTTTTATGTTATCCCTTCATTAATTCAGTGTTACTCATATCAATATATAAAAACCCCAATTGGGGTAGCAAAGTTTCAAAAATACCTGGTTGGGGAAGCATAATCACCTTATAAAAGACCGTAAGGTGTTTTCGATAGAAAAAATTGCTATGGTTTGTACTTAAAATGAGCTTTATTCAAAAATTTTGTTTAACCTTGAGGCTCGTCTTATTCTAAATTACCTCATTTTTCTCATATTGCCCTACCTCCTCATTTAATACGCGAATATAGAAAAAAATAAAACTCATTGCAATTATTTTACAATTTGTCAATGAATAATACTATTCTTTTTATTCTATAACGTCGGAAATAGTCAAAATGTTGCTTTTTCAACTAAAAAGGTAGTGGCTCTCCGCCTAAGGCCACCAAATTAATAAATTCTGTCTTTAGCTCCATAAGAATGGAGTTATCAGCTGCATTTTGAATCGTTCTGCCATCAATTTCTGACACTTCTGCAAGTTCTCCCATTGTTCCGGTGGTAATTTTACCAACTAAAACAGAAGCAAAAAAGAAAATAATAATAGTAATAGATTAGTCGAGTAGGTAAGAGGGATTTCACCTCAAACCTCTCACAGCACTGGACGTGAAACTCTCGCTTCATCCAGCGCTTCCAAAGTTAGGTTTTCTTCTTTTACCAAGTACAGGAGGCACTAGTGCCCAGTGCCCAAAAAGCATCGGATGCGTTCTGTAAACTGTTTCCAGCCATCTGATCGCCTTTCGTTTGCCGATGCGCTTGTTGCTCATTTTCCATTCTATCAGCTTCTTGTTCAGCCACCTCCAGAGTCCTGCTGTTGTCCACTTGTGGAACTTGCAGTAGTAGTTCATCCAACCTCTTATCCTTGCCTTTAAGGCTAATGATAATTGTTGAATATTGCCTCTGAATTTGCGAATGGAAAACTTCCTGATTTTGTCCCTGACCTGATTCTTGGCCTCCTCGCTCATACATGCTGAGGTCAGTAGCCGTAAACCATACTTTGTCGGACAATATCTGGGCTTAAAGGTGTAGCCAAGGAAGGTAAAGCTCTTTTTGGCTTTGTTTTTCTCCCGGTTGCGATCGTTTAAACAATACACAATTTTTGTCTTGTCTTTGTTGATCTGCAACCGGCATTCTCTAAACCTTTTAACAATTTGTTGCTGGATAAACAATGCTTGCTTCTCACTGATGCAATGGACGATGATATCATCGGAGTACCTTTCAAAACGAATTGCAGGGTAGTTCCTTTCCATCCATTTGTCGAAGGTGAAGTGTAAGAATATATTGGCTAACATTCCACTTATCACACCTCCCTGAGGAGTGCCTTGTGTACGTTTTTCCAATTCTCCACTTTCCTTCTTTACATCGGCTTTCAGCCAGCGTTCTACGTACATCAACACCCATTTCTCTTTCGTATAATATCGTAATGCTTTTAGCATTAACTCATGATCTATACTATCAAAAAACGAACTAATGTCCATATCTATCACCCATCCGATTCGACCGCATCTGCTCATGGCTTTTTGTATAGCCATATGGGCGTTCTTTCCCGGTCTATAACCGTAGCTGTCAGCATGAAAACTGCTGTCTACTTTTGGCTCAAGATAGGTTTTCATTACTTGCTGGGCTATACGATCCGCTACTGTTGGGATTCCTAACTTCCTTGTCCCTCCTGACTTCTTTGCTATTGACTTTTCCCTTATCGGGAGTGAGAAATAGCTACCCGAACTCATTCTGTTCCAAAGCTTGTAGGTGTTTTTCATCAGTTGCTTTTCGTATTGCTCTACGCTTTGTCCATCCACTCCTGGTGATCCTTTGTTCGCTTTTACTAACTTAAACGCTTCCAGAACCATCTCTCTGGTAATTGGATGCTCCTTTGTCTCGAAATAATCAATCATCCCTTTTACAGTTGTTGTTTAAATGAAACCAACTTTGGTTCCTCCCTTCGCTATGCTCAGCTTTCACTGAGCTTTTTCACTACTACGGAGAAAGCCGCCCCCATAACGGTCTTCGGTATTTGCCTTGCGGGGTTGCCGCTTGTACTTTCCCTTGACATTCCGCTATGAGTTCCCTTGTTCCGTTATCATGCCTGACCATGGTTCCTGCCCCCTTTACACCGCCTGCTATCTACCCGACTTCAGTTTACCGCTGGTAGACTTTATTCTTAGAGACCAGTAAATCCCTCTAATTTTAGCAGGGTATATGGACGTATCGATGTTTTAATATGGGGGTTCACTCTCGTTCAGCTCCCTAGGTCTCACCTGACCTGCTCTTGGCATGGCCTTTTCTTTGTCGCTCAGCACAATTACCTTTCGGACAACTGCACCACAAAGTGGTTTGAAGGATGTGTCTGTCACTCCCTTCGATGGGCCTTCCATCATCATGTTAACAGCATGTAATTACTCAACGTCTTTGAGTAATACTTCAAGGCACACTTACTAGTGTCCGGTTAAAATGTGTTGCTTATTTCAACTTTCCACCCCCTACCCCCTCCTTGAGGGGGACATTTGAAATGTAAAGCGTTCC
>QIMC01000392.1 GCA_003232185.1 Flammeovirgaceae bacterium
ATTTCGGTTTTTGGTCCTAAGACCAAAATGAAACCGGCGAAATACCCCTATGGCTCTGCCTCGGGGATAGTCGGTTTCAAGAAATTTTTTAATCTCTTCCCGGGAGGACATAACGAAGGTTTCCTGGATATCTCCAAGCAAATATTCCAGAGGAATTCTAACAAGCAAATTTAATTCTTGCTTATCAGCCCATTTATATTAAGGTTTTAAAAGAGCTTCAAACAAAGTGATACCGATCAGTTTTTTCTCATAGAAGGAAATAAGAAGGCAATTTGCCCTTGCCTTTTATTTCAATCTCTCCTCGATTTTCGAACTCAAATCGATCCTTGAGTAGCTCATAAATGGCTTGGCTGCAATGTACCTTTCCCTTTTCTCCATGGGATTCAAATAGGTAGGCAGTGTTGACGGTGTCCCCCCAAAGATCGTAACTGAATTTTCTAGTCCCGATTACTCCGGCCACTACTTCACCACAATGCAAACCGATCCTAACGTTAAGCCCTTGATCTATTTTTTTTACTACAGCGATCATTTCCTTGGCCATTTTAGCAATGGGTGCAGCATGATCGGAAATTGGTTCCGGTACCCCGCAAACCGCCATATAGGCATCTCCAATGGTCTTAATTTTTTCTACTCCGTATGCTTTGCTCAAACGATCGAATTCGGAAAAGATCTGGTTAAGCAGAGTAACAAGATCCTCAGGAGCGGTTTGAGCCGAAAGTGAGGTGAAGTTTACTATATCGCAAAAGAGCACTGACACTCCGTCGTAGTGATCCACGATCATTTCCTCATTCTGTTTCATTCGATTTGCTATTACCGGTGGCAAAATATTTTCTAACAAAACATCTGATTTCTTTCTTTCTGTCTCCAAAAGCAAGTTTTGCTGTTCTATCTTACCTTCATAACCACGACTGACCCGGCGTACAGCGAAAGATATCGGGAAAGCCAATAACAATCCAAAAATGGCGGAACCATAAGTCAAATATGATTTAATCCGATCCACCTCCGCCTTGATCTGCGAGGAGTTTTCATGGGAAGATATTGTCCAGTCGACCTCAGGAATTGAATAAAAATACACGATCTCAATGGGCATATCATTTCCGTAGTGTAGCAAACCTCCACCACTTTTACCCTGGCCCACCTCTTCTTCCCATTTGATCAAACCTTTCCCGTCATAATTGGCATCATATAAGGCGTTTTTTGTGGCAACCGACATCCCCACCGTATTGATCATAGGATGGCTCAAATAATTGGTAGTATTTTGATCAATTACACAAACGAAACCTTTGTCCATCTCGGTGCCGGCAATAGAAGCTTGAAACTCTTCCAGTACCTGATCTTTTGGAGTGCCTTGAGCGATACGGCTTTTCACGAACTGGGCCATGGATTTGGCCTGTCGGTAGTTTACTTCGGTCTGGAGCTTGAAATACCGGGTCTGAAGGATATTGAGAAAGACAGGCAACGCAAATACCCCCACCAATAGCATAGCCAAGAAAACCGCTAAAAAAGTATAAAGGGGAAGTTTGGATTTTTTCATACACTAAAGGACATAAATGGTCTTTTATACTTTAGGAACTTTCCAACCATTGTGATAATTGGCTTTGATTAATTGATTAGCTCCGCATCATTATCTTTTTAGCTTCCAGTACCGGAGTCCCAGTAAACCTTCTGTGTCATTGTTAAAAGTAGTCCATTTATGTTTGCCAATTACACAATGTATAAATTTTATTAGAATAGCCCTCTTTGCTAGGATCAATTAAGGTGCGAATATTAGCTCAATACATAATTTTAGGAAAATACGAGGGACGGTATACCCCTTACCGATAGCAGACACTCAATATTATTGAAAAGAGCCATTTACGGTTTGCAAGGCCCGATGAAGCAAAACCTATATTTAATTTAAATATCAGCTACGTATTTTGAGATTAACTAAGAGTGTGGTAACTATACCATTAATGAGGTTTATCAAAATAAACTTTCACATCGTTTTCATAACATTACTATCCTGCAATCAAAACGATGATACCAATAAATTTCATTACAATATTTTTGGAAAAGACCAGCCTACTATTGTAATTGAAGCCGCCATGGGTGATGATTCCGAAAGCTGGGAAGATATCCAAGCTAAACTGAGCCACTTCGCCACCGTAGTAACTTATGACCGTCTTGGTTTGGGTAAATCGCAATCAACCACTATGCCTAGAACAGTTGCTAATTTTGCAAATGATTTGGATGAATTCTTAACCACCAAGAATATCTCTCCCCCCTACATTCTAATGGGACATTCTTTGGGTGGTTTTATTATTCGAAAATATCAAAATGATCATCCAGAAAAAGTTATAGGAATGATTTTAGTAGATCCCCTCCATGAATATCAATACGAAACGTTGATGGCCATAAAAACTAAGGCAGACCAAGAGAAGACAGAATCCGAGGTACAGGAGTTTTATCAAAATCAACCCCTAGGAGTTCAAAACGAATTCAAAGAATACCATTACAATTGTCAAGTAATGCAGAAACTGCCATTTGCAATGGACCTTCCAATAACGATAATAGCGTCCTTAATGGTTAATGAAAGTGTGACCAAGGAAGAAAGATTAGTCAAGAAAGAGTTGTTTGAAAATTGGGAAAAGGATGCCCCTCAGATAAAAACCATCTATACTACCAAAAGTGGACATTACATTCAGGATACGGAACCGGAATTGATTCTTGATGCGGTCAAATTAATGATCAAGTCTTATTAGACTTTCAGGAATCTACTTAAAGCCAAAAAATATTAGATTGATATGCAGAAATTAAACCCTGCGTTTTTATTAACCATTCTTCAATGATTTTGGAAACCTTTTTGATTTTTTTCGGTAATTGAATGACTGCTATCGACCCCAAAACGGCCAGAGGATTGATATTGTTGTAAATTGATAGCCAAAGAGCAGAGATAAAAAGTAGAATGTGGTACCTGTAATAAAAAGAATGGTTAAAAATGATCTTTTCTCGTAGCGAGGACGGGAGTTGAACCCGTGACCTCAGGGTTATGAATCCTGCGCTCTAACCATCTGAGCTACCTCGCCAAAATAAGAATGCAATATTACAAATAAAGGCCTCTAATATCCATTTATTTGAATAAAGAAATATTGTTGTTCGTTTAGTTATTTTAGCATATCTTAAAGGAAATAACCTTTATATTGGCATGGCAAAAAATATGTTTCAGACAGAATTTGAAATAAATGCCTCCCAAAAAATGCTCTTTCCTTACATTTATTCTGCTAGTGGCCTGGCGCAATGGTTGGCGGATGATGTAAATATCAACGAAGACAACATCTATAATTTCATTTGGGAAGAAGAAGATCATAAGTTTCGTGTTGCAGCGCATCGCACCAATTCCTTTGTCAAGTTCGAGTCTACTGATGACGAAGAAGACCCCAATTATTTTGAATTGCGTTTGGAAATGAACGAACTAACCCAATCTGTGTTTATACGAATAATAGACTATACTGACAATACAGATGACGAGGAGTTACAAGATCTTTGGGAAAGCATGATCTTTAATCTCAAAGAGATCGTTGGTGGGTAGTTGAGTTTTCCCCCAATAAACCTGTAATTTTATTCCATTAATTTTTGTTGTGAAGACAGCTAGTGTTAAGTTCAGTGTACTGTGTCGTATAAGTCGCAGGTATTTTTGTTCCAGGCGATGCAAAAAATATGCGTATAGCCATAGCTACGCAAGTATTTTTTAAAGAAGAATGGGGTAAAAAGAGCAAGACTTGGTTCGGCAAAAGTATGCTTAACTTAACACTAGCTGTTAATTTTAACGCTTAAATGACGGGTTAAGGCTTAACTCAACACCAGATGAGAAAGTTGGACAAACTTGTGTTACGGTCATTCATGGGACCCTTCGTGCTCACCTTGTTTGTGGTGGTATTCATCCTTTTAACCCAGATGATGCTGAACAAGATGGATGAGTTTATAGGCAAAGGTCTTGGTGTGGTGGTATTGTCTGAGTTAATGTTTTATTTCAGTATAAATATCACCCAAACCGCCTTGCCATTGGCGGTCTTGCTTTCAAGTTTAATGGCGTTTGGTAATTTGGGAGAATTTTCTGAATTAACTGCTATTAAGGGAGCAGGTATTTCATTGCTGAGGGCGCTGCGTCCGGCATTCATACTTGTAGTTATTATCACCGTATTGGCCTTTCTGAATAATAATTACGTAGTAACAAAGGCCAACCTTAAAGCCTATAGCTTGCTATACGACATAAAGAAGCACAAACCATCTTTAGATATTAAGCAAGGCACCTTTTACAATGGCATACCAGGGTTCAGTATAAAAGTAAATAAGAAATATCCGGATGGAGAGACCCTTGGAGATATTATTATCTATGATCATTCCGGAAATGCAGGGAACAACAATGTCACCTTTGCAGATAGCGGACGGATGTATACCGTTTTAAATAGCAGATACCTGATGTTCGAGCTATTTGATGGTAAAAACTATGAGGAGTTGCCAAAATCAGGAGGTACCAGGAGGAAGACCATTTCAGATTTTATCAGGAGTAGTTTTAGTAGCAGCAAGATGGTGTTGAGCCTGGCCTCTTTTGATTTCAAAAAGAGCAAAGAAGATCTGTGGATCAGTCATTACTACATGAAGAATATACAACAATTAAGCACAGATGTAGACTCCATGGAAATGGGAATACTGGATTCGAAAATATCGATTTTTGATGATGCGCAAAGGGCATTCGGGAGGTACTACCGGAATCGGATTACCATGCCTTCTGAATATATTGCTCGTAAGCATTATAGGGATTCAATAGGCGTCATTAAACAAAAAGCAGATAGTGTTGAGTACCGAAATCAAGCAGAAGCAGAACTAATGATGGATACCATTGATACGGTATTGCCAGAAAAATTAAAAATGGATGTCATTGATATAGTACCGCCAGGAAAATTAAACAAGGAATTAAAGCTTGCCAAGCAGACACAGGCGGTTACCAACTTTCCAGGTAAAAGAACCAAACCCATTAAGGCTATTAATACCTTTCAAAAAGTAAATGACATTAAGGTTAAGATACCTCCTGTCAGGATACAGGATACCTGGAAAAAACTACCGGTGTCCATGATAAACATCGATAGCATATTTGAAAACAAGCGGACAAAAGGTCAGGGGTTAAGATTTGCACTAAGTGAAACCAGAAACATCAAGAACAAATTAAATGTTCAGGCAAGTCGGCTTCGCAATCAAAAACTAATGATTACCAAATATAAAATCGAAAGGAATAAGAAGTATTCCCAGGCCTTTGCTTGCCTGGTGATGTTCTTAATTGGCGCCCCTCTTGGTGCTATTATTAAAAAGGGAGGATTAGGCGTCCCGGTCATTATATCGATTGTGTTTTTTATAATATATTATATAATGACTATTACCGGCAAAAAATGGGCAGAAGAGGGCGCTGTTACCCCGTTTATAGGTATATGGGGTTATAGTTTTATCCTACTGCCGGTGGGGATCTTTTTTCTTAAACAAGCTAGGAATGACGCCCGTTTGTTAGAATCTGATTTTTATGCGGTAGCAGTAGAGAAATTTAGAACCAGGTTCTTTAAGAAGGGGTTACTAAACGATTAAATATCAAATCCCAAATAGAAACCAGCTAAACTACCTGATAGGTGTCCCCAGGCAGTGGTTTCTGGTGTTTTTGAGGAGTTCCTAATCGCTGAAACCTATTTGTAAATTGGATTTTGAGGCACACTGGTAATTTAGGACGGGGTTTGGGATTTGTTAAACAAAGTGGGTACATTCGTGGTTTGTTTTAAATAGCAATTAAATTGACTAAGCATGTATTTATCAAAAGATAGGAAGCAGGAGCTGTTTGAGAATCATGGTCGGTTAAGAGCCAAATCTGATACGGGATCTCCGGAATCTCAGATTGCACTTTTTAGCTACCGTATCAATCATTTAACAGAGCACCTAAAAAAGAACAAGAAAGATTATTCAACAGAATTAGGGCTAAAGCGGCTGGTCGGTAAAAGACGCAGCCTGTTGGATTATCTCTTCCATAGAGATATTGAGCGCTATCGCGCCATAGTAGCTGAATTAAAATTAAGAAGGTAAACTTATTGTAGGGGATTTCCAGTGAACCCCCTACTTTTTTGGTTCCTCTTTAACCTTGTGGTTTTCCGAAACTCGGAATATCCTAAAATTAACTTGAATACAAGATATACAGTATGTCATTAAATATTATAAGTAAGACCATAACCCTAAATGATGGTAGGGAAATTACCATTGAGACGGGAAAACTGGCTCGTCAGGCTGATGGCGCAGTGGTGGTAAGAATGGGTAATACTATGCTATTGGCCACAGTAGTAGCCAGGCATGAAGCAAAAGAAGGTGTTAATTTTTTACCCCTTTCCGTGGATTATCAGGAGAAATTTGCGGCTGCCGGTAAAATCCCCGGCGGTTTTTTGAAAAGAGAGGGCAGGCTGTCTGATCACGAGATATTGACTTGTCGTTTGGTGGATCGCGCCATCAGGCCCATGTTTCCAGATGATTACCATGCGGACATTCAAGTAATGATCTCCTTGATCTCAGCAGATGTCAATGCGCAACCAGATGCGCTGGCTGCACTAGCAGCCTCAAGTGCTTTGGCGATATCTGATATACCATTTAACGGACCCATTTCAGAGGTCAGAGTGGCTCGGATAGAAGGGAAGTTTATTATCAACCCTGATGCTGATCAGTGTGAAGAGGCCGATATGAATATGATTATTGCCGGAACACTGGACAATATTATGATGGTAGAGGGTGAGATGAGTGAAGTTTCGGAATCGGACATGATCGATGCGATCAAAGAAGGACACGAAGCTATTAAGGTGCAATGTCAGGTTCAAATTGAATTGACAAAAGAAGCGGGAAAAGCAGATAAAAGAGAATACTCTCATGAAGAGTCAGATGAAGGGCTTCAACAGGAGTTGCACGAGAAGTACTACAGCCAATACTATGAAGTAGCTCAAAAACAACTTGCATCCAAAACAGAGAGGAAAGAATTGTTTGGTGCGATCAAAGAATCCTACCTGGATTCATTGCCGGAAGATCATGAAATCAACCTCGAATTAGCAAAAAAATACTTCTATGGTATTGAAAAAGAAGCTTGTCGAAATCTGGTGTTAAATGAAAATGCACGTATTGATGGCCGGAAGCTAAATGAAATTCGACCTATTTGGAGCGAGGTTGATTACCTGCCTTCTGCTCATGGTTCGGCACTGTTTACCAGAGGTGAAACACAATCACTTACTACGGTAACTTTGGGTACCAAACTCGATGAGCAAATGATTGATAATGCACTGGAGAAAAGTTTTAAAAAATTTATCCTTCATTACAACTTCCCTGGATTCTCTACAGGAGAAGTAAAACCTAATAGAGGGCCGGCACGAAGGGAAATTGGACATGGGAACCTTGCTGCTCGATCCTTGCGTCAGGTATTGCCTACAGACGAAGATAATCCTTACACCATAAGAATTGTCTCTGACATCCTGGAATCCAACGGTTCAAGTTCAATGGCTACAGTATGTGCAGGTACACTGGGTCTAATGGATGCAGGAATTAAAATAAAAGCTCCGGTATCAGGAATTGCCATGGGTATGATTTCTGATTCCGAGACAGGCAAGTACGCCATATTATCCGATATTCTAGGAGATGAAGATCATCTGGGAGATATGGACTTTAAGGTTACCGGAACAGAGCAAGGAATTTGTGCCTGTCAGATGGATATCAAGGTAGATGGGCTGGCTTATGAAGTGCTTGAAAAAGCCCTGGATCAGGCTAAAGAGGGACGCTTACACATCCTGAATGAAATGAAAAAGACCTTAAGTTCTACCAGAGAGGATCTGAAGCCACATGCACCCAGAAGTGTTGTTATCAAAATTGAACGAGACATGATTGGCGCAGTAATTGGGCCAGGAGGTAAAGTGGTACAAGA